>JAFVWP010000102.1 GCA_017501565.1 Elusimicrobiaceae bacterium
AGAACATTATCTCCGTCGGTGGAAAAGAAAAAGCTTGACTCATTTTTTTTTTTTGCTACACTTTGTGTGAAATGGCAGAGCGGGCAAAATAAAATGCCGTTTGCTGTACCATATCGGCCCGCAAGGAGAAGAAAAATGAAGAAAGGTTTTACTTTGATAGAATTACTCGTGGTGGTGTTAATCATTGGTATTTTGTCTGCAGTGGCGTTGCCGCAATATACCAAATCAGTAGAAAAAACGCGTGCAGTAGAAGCATGGACGATGGCAAAAAGTGTTATTGATGCACAAAAAATTTATCGCCTGTCCAATGGAAAATGGACTGCTAACGTAGAAAATTTAGATATTGAAATTCCGGAAATGAAAAATTGGGAACTATCAATTAGCCCTACATCAGAGTATGAAACCGCAGATCTCTATTTTTCTTTAACCGGAAAAAATTTGATGAATGGTTGTGAATTGTCTTACCGCGTCAATCCCAATGGTCAAGTTTTGGTGACAGCCGGAGATGCAAAGCCACATATTTATCCCTGCAAAATGGAATATATGGCGTCTAGAGGTGGGTCGCCCGGCTGTTATCTTTAAAACCCAAAACCCCCTGCTTTTGGCAGGGGGTTTTGGGGTAGCAAGAAAAACTATTTCGTGGTGCCTGTACTGCCAAAGCCGCCTTCTCCGCGGGACGTATCCGAAAGTTCTGCCGCTTCTTCAAAGGACGGATACAAGGTAGGCAACACCACTAGCTGCGCCACCTTTTGGCCTTTTTCAAATACAAATTCCGTATCGTTTAAATTATACATACAGACAATCAATTCTCCGCGGTAAGGCGCATCTACCAGGCCGGCCATGGCCTTAATGCCTTTGCTTTCTACGGAGCTTTTACCCCAAATAATACCCGACGTGTTTTCAGGCAATTCCACCGCTACCCCGGTATGTACTTTGGTGATACTGCGTGCCGGCAAAATGGTGCGCTCTACGGCAAATAAATCTGCGCCGGAATCGGTGGCGTGTGCGCGGTGGGGGAGTAAAGCATCAGGGTGTAATTTTTTTACTTTCATAGTAATCCTTACATTAGTTTAGAGATTTGTTTTAAAGCATTATCTGCATATACCTTGACGGAGCTTTCATCGTGTTTAGTCATGGCAGAAAGCGTGGGGATTAAGCCTTTGAGTAAGGTAATGTCAAAGTCTTTATCTAAGGTATATTGATCCGCTTGCGGGCTGGCTAGTACCGCAGCCATATAAGCGGCGGCACGGGCCGCATTGACGCGTTGGTTGATGTCTTGCGACAGCAAGGCTTGTTTAATCGGCTCTACGGCGTTGCCTGTCATAAAACCCAAAGCCAAGGCGTAGGCGGTGGCAGATTGGTGCGTGTAGCGGGTTTTAAGGCCTTTGGCGGTTTCTTGCAAAGTCCATTGTTCGTTTTTAGCCAGGCTCATCGCAATAGCGTTAATCACTTCTTGGCTCAGTTCGCCTTTGGCCATTTTTAAGAGTTGCTTGGCGGCATTTTTTGTTTGCAAATCACCCAACCAGGCCGCCACGGCTCCGCGCACCTGGGCATTGGAGCTTTTGGCGGCAGATTTTAAATATTTAAAGGTTTGGTTTTCATCAGCGGATATTAAGTTCATCGCCCGTTGTGCAAAGGCGCTGTCATATATATACAGATTGATGATGTCTTCTTTGTAGTCGGTTTGGTCCGGGTTTAAAATGGTGTAGGCCGCCGCGGCATAGGCGCGCAAGGCATGGTCTTCGCTGGCGGTGGCATCTTTGAGCAAAGGGGAAAGCTCGTGATGTTCGCCACCCATGGCCACAATGATAACCGCGGCAAATACTTTTTTAAGCATATTATCGTTTTTTAGGATAATATTAAAAAGTTTGGCTTCATAAGATTTGGCCGGCGGAATGCGCACCAGGCTTGCACCGGAAGCAAAAATGGTGCTGGCATCTTTGGAAGTGGCAAAAAGATTTAATACCTGGTGGTTTTGGGCCGCGGTGCGGGTTTGCGCTTCTAATAAAGGCAAGACCGCGGAGAGAGAATCTGCCGCGTGTAACGGCATACAGCCGATGACGGCTATCAAGGCAAATAAAAGAGATTTCTTTTTCATACTAGCATTATAGCATTTTGGTCCCGAAGGCCTTATATGCTATTTGCCTGATACCGCCAAGGCCAAGCGGCCGACGGAAACATTCATTCTGCCCGGGGTAGGGGTGGCGTAAACGTCCATATTATCTTGCCCTTGCAAGACCACTACTTTTTGGTTGCCCAAGGCTAAAAAGAATCTTAAATTTTGATTTTGGTTCATATCAAAACTCCAAAAGAGAAAGCTAATTATATTAAATGCTTTTTTGGTTGAATCAACAAGGGTCTTTGGACCCAAAGAACAAATGGGCCTAAAATGCCCGCAACCTACCAAGCGAAAAGAAATTTTGTTAGAATAAACGTATGAAAAAATTACTCTCTATCTTTTTGTTTTTGTGCGCATTGCCTGCTTTTTGCGCGGAGCCTTTGTTGCTCATTAATCCTTTTCGGGAAACTTTTGTCAATTTCCCTACTTCCGCTTTACAGAGTGAGGGACTGGCCGTTACCATCTTTTTGCCGGAGCCGGCTTTGCCTTTGCGCCAGAAATACCCGGTAGTGTATGTGTTGGGGGTCGGCCCGAAAGATGCCGAAGCGGCGCGTGCCCTTTTGGAGAACTCTGCCCAAAAAGCTATTTTGGTGGGGGTAAACCTGACGGAAGAAAATTTGCAAGATGCAGAAAAAGTAGCCGACTTTATCAGCCGCGAATTGGTGCTCTATATAGATGCTAATTATCCTACCTTAGCGGAAGCTTCCCAACGGGGGATTGCCGCGCAAGGGGCCGGCGGCGGGAAAGTGTTGGCAGCACTTTTAGCCAAGAAAAATTTATTTACCAAAGGCGTACTGCTCAACGGGGGGCATTGGCCGGTGTCTTTGGCGGGGGCTGATGAAAATATGCGTTTACTGCTGGCCGGGAACAGAAATAATGCTTCTGTATGGGCGCAGACGTTGCAAGATAGTCAGAAAGATTTTGGGCCGGATTTTGCGGTCAAGCTGACGGAAGAAAAATCTTTACTTGCGGTGATTGATTTGGGCTATTTGTGGGCAGATGCGGCTCGCTTGATGCCCAAGAAATTTACGGCCCGTGTTACGCCGGACCACTTGAGCCTTTCTGCCAAACAGCCCGCTTTTTTGGCGGTGTCTGCTACGTTAGCCAATGGGCAAGTGTTTGATTTTATGGCGTTGGATATACGCTTAAGCCCGCATTATTTGAATTATGATGCCGAAAGCGGCGCTTTGACCGCTATCCCCGGTGCCCAGCCCGGAAAGGTGAAAATCAGCCAAAATGTGGGCAAAAAGAAATTTTCAACGAAAATACGCCTTAAAAAATAAGCAAAAAAGCCTTTTTTGGCTTTTTGCTAGTAAAAAAAAGACAACTTGTCAACAGATTTTTAAAAAAATGTTTTTGGGCCCTTTTGGCGGTCTTGGGCAAATTTTCCGTCGGGGATTCGGGGAAAATAATCAATTTTTTCCTATACAAAGAGAAACTTATCCACAGAAAAGTTGAGTTGTCCACAGGTTTTTTTGGAAAAGTTCTTTTTAAGCGCTTTAAGCTCCTGTTTTTTAAAGTATTTGTAGAGTATAAGGGTGTTTGTCCACAAGTTATCAACAGGGTGTGGATAAGTAGGATATTTGTGGAAAACACTTTTTTTCGTAAAAAGTAGCGGCGGTTTTGCTATAATTTTGGAAACGGATTTTTGCGGCAAAAGCGCGGCAAAAAAATTAAGGAGAATAAAAATTATGAAAATTTTTAAACTTAGTGCCTTATGTGCGTGTTTGTTAGCCCTGGGGGCTTGCGCGTCCAACCCACAAGTGGATATGGAAGAAATCCCTATATTGCCGGAGCGGGACCCCATTATTGAAATTGAAGCGAAAAGAAACGCCAAACTGATGAAACAAACCGCCCGCGAAATGGCCGAAAGCCGCCAAATCCCGGATATTACCTATTTGTTTGACTCTATTCAACCGCCTGAATATTCTTATGAGTTGTTGGATAAGTTAGCTGAAATTTTGAAAACCAATCCCAGCGCTAAGCTGATTATTGAAGGAAATACGGACGTAGTGGGCGATAAAGACTACAACTATTGGTTAGGGGCTTCCCGCGCTACGGCGATGAAATCTTACTTGGTCAGCCGCGGTGTATTGGCCGATAGAATCCGTGTGCATTCTTACGGAGCGGACCGACCCATCACGTTAGACAACAGCCGCGAAGGCCGCCTTACCAACCGCCGGGTACACTTTGTATTAACCACCCGCGAGTGGCAATCGGTTTACTAATAAAAGCAATTTCCGAATCAAAAAGCACAACCCGAAAAGTTGTGCTTTTTTTATGGGGGAAAAGTGATCGCTAATACTTAGCTTTTACTTTGCGGGCGGTGCTGTCTAAGGCAGAAACGCTTTGCAAGGCTAAGTCAGCCTTCCACACTCCGCAACCGATGGTGCGGTTTTTCAGGTTAGCGGCAGTGCTGCCACTTTGCACTTTGGCGCGGCAAGCCACGCGGTAGATATGGTCGTCCAATATTGTGGCTGTAAAAAAGCGTTGGCTTAATAAAAAGACATATCCTTTGCTCTGGTAACTTTTGTTAAGCTGATAAAAATAGCGGTCTATATAATGCCCTACCTGGCTTTGCACCAAATCTTGTGCCCGTTCTTTGGCTTGGGCATCTTCTTGTGCCTGTTTGGCTTCTTGACGGGCGATTTCTTGGTCGGCTAACCAAGCATTGCGCCTTGCCTGCAACATACGCCCTTGGCTTTCAATTTCTGCCAAGCGTGTCGGATTTTCTATGGTTTCACGTTTGAGCTTTACTAAGCCGTCGTTGGTAATTGCCCCGCGCGGAGATACCTTGACTGCTGTCGTGTTTACCAAGCCGGAATGGGTAATAGTTAAAGTAATTTTTCCGGGGGTAAACTTATCAGCCCTTCCGTAATATTTTAAGTTTTTTTCAAAGTTTTTATTGAAGTCCAACTCTACTACTTCTTTATCACTGCGCCAACAACAACGCGAGATACAGCTCTCTTGCAGGTCCAAAGCGGCCTCGGCTTCCATCGGAGTAAAGCGGATATTGAATTGGTAGCAAGAGTCAAATTGTTTGCCGTCAAAGTCGGTTTTCTTCGCCGGAATATCCAGCCAAGGCTTGGTGGTTGCCACGCCCGAATTATTAAGCGGCGTGTAGCACCCGGTGAGAGCAAAAAATAATATTGCGCAGAGAAAAGATTTTTTCATACACTTAATTATAATAACTTTTCCCGTTTTATACACGGGTTTTTGGGAGGAAGAATGTTAGCAGAAATACTTTTTCAATGGTTGGAGCCGGTGCGTTTCTTAACTCAAATCATGTTGCAAGTGCAAAACCTACCAAATATTCCCCCGAAAATGGTGTGTGTTTTTACATCTGCA
>JAFVWP010000103.1 GCA_017501565.1 Elusimicrobiaceae bacterium
AAGCGTGGTCAACATTGGAACCGATGCCTTCCGCGGCTGTACGAAGCTTTTGAAGATTGAGAACGGTCTGCACTATGTGGGCGACTGGATCGTGTCCGCTGACCGTGATCTGACCACCGTCAACAGCATCCGCGAGGGAACGGTTGGCATTGCCTTTGGCGCCTTTGCCAACAGCGCACAGCTGGCCTTTGTCAGCATTCCCGCATCGGTATGCTACATCGGCGCCGGCGCCTTTGAGGGCTGTGACGCCCTGACCTCCGTGGTGTTTGAAAACCGTGACAGCTGGTATTGTGTCGATCTTGCCACCGATACCTGTGGTATCAATATCTATGCCTCCGAGCTGCTTACACCCAGCACCGCCGCGATCTATCTGACATCGACCTACGTATCGCGCTTTTGGAAGTGCGTTTGAAAAATGACCATATATTAGGCAGGGTCTGACTTGCTTTCACCTCGACTTTTTTGTGAGATGAAGATATATAAGCGGCAGACGGTATGCAAAAAGGCCGAAAAACAGAGCTGTCGCCTTTACTAAAGTAAAATAAAGAAAATCCCCCGAAACGGTACGAGTTTCGGGGGATTTTTGCGCCAAATTGCTTTGCCCTTTTGTAAAAGTTTTAGTCAAGTTTTTTCAAAAACTTGCGGGTGTGGGCAGAGCCCACGAAAATCGGCGTTTTCTTTTTGATAGCTTTTTCTTTTGCGCCTGCGGTGTCAAAAGAAAAAGCGGCTTGGAAAATTGTTCGAAGCGAGAAGCAGCCGTTTGCTTCAATCCTCCAGCCCCAACAAATAAGCAGGGGAAACCTTCAGAATTTTGGAAAGGATCATCACCTCATAGTCGGCCACGAAGCGTGTGCCGATCTCAATGCGGCTGATGCAGTCGCGCTCCAGGATCACGCCTTCAATTTGCATTTTGGCAGCCAGTTGCTCTTGCGAGAGTTTCAATTTCTTTCTGGCTTCTTTTACCCTTGTTCCACAAAGATTTTTCTTTCCGTTAAAGTCGTAAATTTTCATAAACAAGCTCCATTTTGTGCTAATGATGAGAATTTACTTGACTTTAACATGATTTTGCGATATAATTGTGGTAAAGATCAGAAAAATAAAATCAAATGGAAATTGTTGAGGGTTTGCTATGTCCGAAATCGGTGTGATCATGGAATTTGATAAATTGGGCCGCATTGTGTGATCCCCAAGGAGCTGCGCCAGCGCTACGGCCTGCTGCAACAGGTGGAGATCGTTGCCACCAAAGACGGACTGCTATTGAAAAGTCCCGAATACGTGTTAGTTAAAAAGAAAAAATCATAACAAGCAAATCGTTGTCAGCCACTTTTTCTTTGCAGGAAGAAGCCGCAAAGAAAAAGTTAGCAAAAAGAAACGGCGTTTTTGTGGGCTCCGCCCACGCCCGCAAACTTTTGAAAAAGTTTGACCAAAACTTTGAAAGAGATTGGGCAAAAGCTTGAAAGAGAAAAATCCCCCGAAACGGTGTGCGTTTCGGGGGATTTTATTATACGTTCAGCTGTCGCAGGACGGCCTTCTTTTTCTTGGGGATATACAAAA
>JAFVWP010000104.1 GCA_017501565.1 Elusimicrobiaceae bacterium
AATATAAACATCGGAGGAAATATGAATAAAATTCATCTAAGCATGATCTTGGGTTTACTTGCGGTGCCCTGCGCCTTTGCAGCGGGACCGGATATTATTTACGTAGACGGAAAACCCGTCTATATTGGCGGTTTGGAAGAGCCGGCAGCTGATGCCAAAAAGAAAAGTCTTACCGCTCAAGAAGAAGCAGCCCGCAGCAATATCCCCGGGGATATTTATCGCGGCACCGTTTTGGGACACCCGCAACGTGACTCCTACGGCAAAGAAAAGCAGCTTTACCGCGGAACTATTTTAGGCGAAAACCAAAAAAAGGCCGACCCTAAAAACAATCCGTCTTTAGGCCAACAAGTGCCCGGAGATATTTATCGCGGCACGATCTTCGGTCAAGAAAAGAAAAAATATGACGGAGATACTTTAGGGAAAAGAGAATTGGCTAAAACCAAATTCGTGTATGACACATCTTTGGTACGCGCTATTAAAAGCAGCGATGCCGACCGCGTACGCACGTTGATTTACGCCAACGTGGACGTAAACGAACGCAACTTCGCCGGTATTACGCCGCTGACCATTGCGTCCGAAAAAGGCAATCTGCGCATCATTCAACTTTTGATTGAAGAAGGCGGAGCTTCCGTCAATTTGCCTTCCAGCTATGGTGTAACTCCTTTAATCGCCGCGGCCGCCGCGGGGCAAAGAGAAGCCGTTGAATATTTGATTAAAAACGGCGCCGACCCTGCCGCCAAAGACGATTTAGGCAAAACCGCCCTTTTGCACGCCATGAACGCAGATGACCGCCGCTTAACCGAATCCTTAGTAAAACACAATAACCGCGCGGTTAACTTGCCCGATAACACAGGCAACACCCCGCTCATCTATGCCGCCCAAAAAGGCAATAATGAAAGCATCAAAATCTTGCTCAAATACAATGCAGACCCCAATTATCAAAACCCGACCAACGGCTTTTCCGCTTTGAGTGCGGCCGCCGCGGCGGGACATGAATCTTCTGCCTTGTTATTAATCCGCAACGGAGCCGATGTAAACTTAAAAGATAAGCAAGGCCGCACCGCTATTTTTTACGCAGCCGAACATGGCCAAACCGGATTAATCCGCCAATTGATGCGCTTAAATGCAGATGTAAACATCATTGATGCCAACGGCAAAAATATCTTTACTTCTGCAGCCGCCAAACAAAGCATTCCGTCTTTGGAATTGTTAGCCGGGGATCTCTTTGACATCAACTCTACCGATAACAACGGACAAACCGCCGTCATGGCATCTACCACCAAAGGGATTGAAACCTTGCAATGGTTGATGGACAACGGCGCCGATGTGCACTTGGTAGATAATGCCGGTAATACGTCTTTGATGCACGCTATTAAAAACAAAAACAGCAAAGCTTCTATTTTGTTAATCAAAAACAATGTTGACTTGGCTGCCTTCAACAAAGAAGGCAAAGATGCCTTTGCCTTAGCGGCAGAAAATATGCCTAACTCTCCCGTAAACACTATTTTACAGGTAAAAAAGAGTGCCTTGCTTAAACAACAGCAAAAAGCCCGCGCCGCCGCCCAAGCTTTGGCCGAAGAAGAACAGGCTAAATTGAACGGAGAAGCGGAAGAAACTCAAGAAGAAGCCGATGCCGCGCCCGCCGCTGCTACTGCCACCCAAGAGCCGACCAAAGAAACCTTGGAAGTATCGGTAGATGAGTTGGCTGCCCAATTACAAACGCAAGCCGAAGATCAGGCAAATCAGGCCAAAGCCGACGTGGAAGAAAAAGTACAAGACGCAAAGGCTAATGTAGAAGAAAAAGCGCAAGATGTTAAAGCGGACGTTAACGAAAAAGTCCAAGATGTAAAAGCCGATGCAGAAGAACAAAAACAAAACTTGGAAGAAAAACGTGCCGCGTTACGCGCCCAAGTGGAAGAAGAACTTTTTGAAGAAGATAAAGAGCTCAAAGCCTTGCAAGAAAAGTTTGAAAAAGCTAAAGCCAAACGCAAAGCAAAACTTCAATCCAAAGTAGATGCCAAAATGCAGGAAATGGAAGAAGCTTCCGCCAAGGCCAAAAAAGCCGTCACCGAACCGCTTGATGATACTAAAAAAGCCGTAGAAAAAGCAGAACAGGACGTAGAAGAGCTTTTGGACGATGATGAATTATTCTAGTTTCCCTTTAACAAAATCCCCGCTCCAAAAGAGCGGGGATTTTTATTTATTTATTTCAAGATATAAGGATTATCACCACACAAGGTTTTGCAAAAATCGCCTGAACACCGCACCTCAAAAGGGATTTCATATGGAAAAAAGTAAAAACTATACTCATAAGGCCCTTCTTTCCTTGTGGCATTAAATGCATCGCTATCAAAATCATAGGTCCAATATTTTGTATCAAAACAAAAATCACTTTCGCACTTATACACCGCACTCGGTAACGAAAAATGCATATTTTCTAAAGGATTATCTCCTAAAGAATAAGTTCCAATCCCACAACCATTACGATCTGTTTTTCCCTCTTCTAAACAAAGCAGTTGATACCCATCATATAAATTCTTAAGCATTAAGCGAGCTTCAGAAACACGGGCTTTTTCTACTGCTTTTCTATATTGCGGCAAAGCCACTGCCGATAATATACCGATGATTAATACCACCACCAATAATTCTATAAGTGTAAAACCTTTCGCAAAACCACGTGTCATGCTGAAAGATTTATGTTCAGCATCTTCCCTGGTTTTATCATTTTGACAACGGCTATTTACTTTCTGTTTTAACAGCTTTAATATCGCTTCTGATACGTTTTTCATGTGTTCTCTCCTTTTTGATTTAATTTGAGCATACTCAAATTAAATCAAAAAAAAAAAAACAA
>JAFVWP010000105.1 GCA_017501565.1 Elusimicrobiaceae bacterium
ACGGGTGGATTTGTATTTTGAATGTCAGGATAAGTTTATTAAACAGCTGAAAAAAGTTACGAATGTCCGAGATAATCTGGCTTTTGTTGATTTGCTGAATGAAGAAAATATTTATCCGGGTAACCGCTTTATGGTCTACGCTCTGTTTCCGGAAGTTAATATTTCTATGCACGCAATGTGGCGGGTTAACGGCCAGAGAGTCGTTTTTGCCGTAGGTAAATCAATTATCAACCGCACCAATACTATTAATTTCGGATAATTGATGCTACAATATGGCGGCGGCGGTCATACGGCGGCCGGAACCTGTCAGATTGATTTGGAAGATGCGGCAAAAGTTCGTGAAGAGCTGGTTAAAATCTTAACCGCACCGGAAGCTACGGAAGCAGTAGTGGCGTAAATTAAGACGCAGAAGCGGAAGAATCTGGGCTTTTGGCATATAAGCCTTTTACATCTTTGATAAGTTTGAAGCGGGAAGAAAAGCCCAAAACGGTTTCGTTTAAGCCTAAGAATAAACAACCGTCAGCAGGCATTTCGTTTGCAAACTTTGATAAAATCCGAGTTTTAAGCGGAGAGTCAAAGCTACGGATTACATAACGACAGAAAATAACATCAAACTTGCCCAAAGGAGCGATGTCGTCCAAAAGATTCCAACGTTTAAATTGAACCATTGCCCGTAAGGAATGGTCAATCTGCCACTGGTCATCTTGTTTGGAAAAGTGGCGCAAAAGCTGCCGTATCGGTAAACCCCTTTGGACTTCAAACTGGGAATACATACCTTCACGAGCCTTGTTTATCATGGTTGAAGAAATATCTATGCCCACGATTTCTATGTTCCAATCGGGATTTTTTTCCAGGGCGTCTTTGACAATCATGGCAATAGAGTAAGCTTCCTGACCGCTTGAAGCTCCCGCAGAAAGAATACGAATGGTTTTGGTGTTTGCGCGAGCTTTGAAAAGATAGGGAAGAACCATATCCTTGAACTGAGCAAAAGGCTTTATATCCCGAAAGAATAACGTTTCGTTCGTGGTCATGGCTTCGGTAAAAGCGGCGGTTAACGCAGAATCTCTTTGCCGTAACGCAAGAGTTAAATCGTCCAGACCACTCATATTAAACTCTCGAGCAACCGGCATTAAGCGGCTTTCCAGCATATAAAACTTATCAGCAGTCAGAACAATGCCTGATTGCTCTTTAAGTAAATTGGAAAGGAATGAAAAGTCGGTTTGGTTCATAGCGGTAAAGGCCTCTTTCTTTTTCTTCGTCCCGTTTACAATAAACCGGTTTGCATTAGTTTCAAGCGCAATATTTCACTGTCAAACGGCTTCATGATATATTCCCAAGCTCCGGCGTCCAAAGCGGTTTGTATATCTTTGGGGTCGTTTCTTGAGGTACAGAAAATAACCGGTACTTTTTCACTGCCGGGAAGTTTTTTAAAGTCTGCCATAAAAGAGATGCCGTCTTTTACCGGCAAAATCCAATCAAGCAAAATAAAATCCGGAAGGCTTTTTTGGCATTGGGCAAGTGCGACTTCACCGTTTTCGGCTTCGATAGCATTGAAGTTCATTTCCTGTAAAGCTTTGGCGGCAATAACGCGGATTACTTTTGAATCTTCTACAACTAAACAGGTTTTCATGTGGTCCTCTTCGGATTATTTCTTTGTATGTTGTTACACTAATGCATTTAAATCAAGAAAAAGTATATTTTTTTGGTCTTTTAAAACAGCATATTTTTCTTTGCCGGAGATTTTTATGTCCGCCGAAGCAAGATACGGGCGGTTTTCACATAAAAAGGCAAAGCTTTTTTCCGGACTTCCGACAATTATGGCAAAAGCAGCTCCTTTTATTGTGCCTAAGTTTACGCTTTTTAAGCCGGAAAGTTTTTCGTTCCCCGGTTCGATAATGCGGATTACTTCCGATGCGCTTAAAGCAAAACGTTTTTCTTCCGCCGAGATGATTAAAACGTCTTTGCCTGAGCTTTTAATGCCGAGCCGATTAAAGATATCTTCGTCAGAGCCTTTGGCTTCCCAGCCAAGATTAGAGCTTTCCTGCATGATTTCCAACATACGGCTTAATGCCAGAAAAATAAGCGGGGCTGCTTCGGTTGCGTTGTTTTGACGCAAAGCAACTTCCTTCATGGCTTCGGAAAGAGACCGTAAACGGGGGATAAAGGAAAATAATGAAGCGGCAGATACCATATCGGTAAATTCGTCAAGCTTGGCAAAAAAATCGTCTTTCCCTGCCAAGGTGGTTAATTCCGAAGCTTTGCGGAAAAGCTCTTTTTGAAAGTCGCTAAGAAATGTATCTAGGTTTGGTTGTTTTTCTGCCATATCTTAACGCACCCAAAAGGTAATTTTATCTTGGCCTTCTTCAACTTGTAAAGAATAGCCGCCGTCTTTGGCATACTCGGAAACCAAAACCGCCGCAATGTTTAAGGAATCCGGAGTGAAATCCGGTTTGCCGGAAAATATATCGGCAAGATTATCCGCCAGTCCGGCATTTTTGCCGCTTGCTTCAACTTTGTCTTGATAAACAGTTATTTCTCCGCCTCTGCTGACTGCGGTGCCGGCAATTAAACACAAAATCATCATTATTCGCATTAAAACATAATCTTCCGTACCGGACGGTTCCCAGTTAAGGCTTATGCGGTTTAAAGTGGCAATGTATTTTTTCGTGATGTCAGAAGCATTCGCTGCGGAAAAATCCGAACTTTCCGAGCCAAAAGCAAGTCGGTAAAAACGCATACGAGCCGCAACGCTTTGCGCACTTGTGTTCAAAACTTTTACCGCCTCTTGTAAAAAATCTTTGTCGTTCATGCTTTCCGCAATCAATTCACAGCCGTTCGTAATGGCTCCGACACCGCCGGCTATGTCGTGCGTGAAACGGGTAAGTAATAACTCACTTAACAATTTTTTTGGCATAATGTTAAAACTCTAAATAGACATACACAAAATCTGGTGGTACTATAGCAGAAACATAACTAAAGATAAAGGGACGTTTATTCGTGGCGATTGAAAATACTTCTGCGAACTTTTTTAGTTCCAGTGCGGACTTAAATCGTATTTCTTCCAGCTCTGTGCGGGGATTTAACGGGAAAAATCCTGATGCCAATAATAATGCTGCTTTGATG
>JAFVWP010000106.1 GCA_017501565.1 Elusimicrobiaceae bacterium
ATTTCCGCTTGATGGAAATTAAAAAACTTTACTTGACTTTTTTTTGATAGGATTTGCGTATCTGCCTGGAGCAGAAGAAACAAAATGCAGTTTATTTAAGTAAATATTGTCTGGAGAAAACGAAAATGAAAAAAGGCTTCACTTTAGTAGAGTTGTTGGTAGTGGTGCTGATAATCGGTATATTGTCTGCCGTGGCGTTGCCGTAATATCAAAAAGCGGTAGATCGCGCCAAAGCGACCGAAGTGTGGGCGCTTGGAAAGGCGTTTTCCGATGCACAAAAAATTCATTTTATGGCAAATGAATTTTTTGCTACTAGTCTAGAGAATTTGGATATAGCAATTCCGGCAGAGACGAAAAATTGGCAAATTACGCTGGTCAATACCGCTGCTCCTTCTCATCTAGATTTTACCGGTAAGGGAAATTTGAGTGGATTTTCTATAAGCTACTGGATTTATCCAGTAAGGCCACCTTTTGCCCCGCTCAGATGAGCGGGGTTTTCTTTCTATTTTTAGCCCATATTTCGTATAATGAAAGTATATATCCTTATAAGTGAGAGTGTATCATGGCAAAAAATAAATATTCTTCTACCGTTTTACTCCCTAAAACGGATTTCCCGATGCGTGCGGGTCTTACCCAAAAAGAACCCAAAATGTTGGAGTTTTGGCAAAAGATGGATTTGTATAAAGCCATTTTGAAAAAGAACGAAGCCGGAAAACATTTTGTTTTACACGACGGGCCTCCGTATGCCAACGGCAAAATCCATATCGGACATGCCTTGGATAAAACCATTAAGGATATTATTCTCAAAAGCCGCGCTTTGATGGGCTACTATACGCCGTATATTCCGGGGTGGGACTGCCATGGCCTGCCTATTGAACAGGCGTTGATGAAAGAACTTCAAATAGACAAAAAACACATTACCGATGTGCCCGCTTTCCGCAAAAAAGCGCGTGAATTTGCCGCCAAATTTATTGATTTGCAACGCCAAGGTTTCAAACGCTTGGGTGTGCAAGCCGAATGGGACAACCCGTACTTGACCATGGATAAACGCTACGAAGGCATTACCATTGGCGTATTTTTGGATTTGATTGAAAAAGGATATGTTTACAAAGGGCAAAAGACCATTACTTGGTGCTCCCATTGCGAAACCGCCTTGGCCGATGCCGAAACCGAATACCACGATGTAAGCTCTTCTTCCATTTATTTGCGTTTTAAATTGGTCAATCCCAGCGAAGAAGTTTTTGGTGCGTTGGATTTCTCTAAACCTGTTTCCTTAGGGGTTTGGACCACTACGCCTTGGACTATTCCTTCCAATATGGCCGCCGCCGTTAATAAAGAAGAAGATTATGCCGTCTTGCAAGACAATAAAACAGGCGAATATTATGTAGTAGCAGATAAATTAGCCGAAGAATTTTTGCAAAATACCCAATTAGACGCCAAGAAAGTAACTGCCATACGCGGGGAAAACTTGGTCGGTTTGAAATACTACCACCCGCTCACCCAAAAACAAAACCCGGTTATTTGGACGGATTTTGTAACGATGGACGCCGGGGTAGGGGTTGTGCATATTGCTCCGGGCCACGGGGAAGATGACTTCCGCGCCGGCAAACAATGGGGCTTGGAAACTTTCTGCCCGGTAGATGAAAAAGGTTGTTATACCAAAGATGCCGGTGTTTTTGAAGGTATGCACGTATTTAAGGCCAATGCTTTGATGGTAAAAAAATTAGATGAATTGGGTGCTTTGATTAAAGAACAAGAAATCGTGCACAGCTATCCGCATTGTTGGCGTTGTCATAATCCGATTATTTTCCGCGCGACGGAACAATGGTTTATGAGCATTGACAAAGACGGCTTGCGCGAAAAACTGATGCAAAATTTGGATAATGTTAAGTTTTATCCCGCCGGCGGTGATGAACGCATGCGCTCTATGATCGGTTTGCGCCCGGATTGGTGTCTTTCCCGCCAACGCTTCTGGGGCTCTCCGGTGACTATTTTGTATTGTAAAGAATGCGGCAAAGCCCAAATCAATCATGAGCTTTTTAACTTTATTAAAGAGCGCGCGATGAATGAAGGCTCTGATTTCTGGTTTACTGACCCGGTGGAAAAATTGGTTCCCCAAGGGTATAGCTGTTCTTGCGGTTGCAAAGATTTCCGCAAAGAAACCGACATTTTAGACGTATGGTTGGATAGCGGTGTGTCTTGGGCGGCGGTGGTAAAAGACCGCGGGCTTTCTTTCCCGGCTGATGTGTATTCTGAAGGGTCCGACCAACACCGCGGTTGGTTCCAAAGCTCTTATATTCCGTCCTTTACCTTGGAAGGAACGGCTCCGTTCAAAACCATTTTGACCCATGGTATGGTGTTGGCGCAAGACGGCCGCCAAATGCACAAATCCTTAGGCAACAGCGTTGACCCCGAAGATGTTATCAATAAATACGGCGCGGATATTTTGCGCTTGTGGGTTGCTTTTTCGGACTATCAAGGCGATGTGCGCATCTCTGAAGAAATTTTGGGCGGCCCGATTGATACGTACCGCAAATTGCGCAATACCATTCGCTATGCTTTGGGCAATTTATCTGATTTTGAACCTGCCAAGCATGCGGTTGTTCCGGCTGAAATGGCCGAAATGGACCGCTACATGTTGGGCCGTTTGGATAAATTGATTGCCGAAGTGCGCGCCGCGTACGGAGATTTTAATTTCCGCCGGGCCATGCGTGCTATTACGGATTTCTGTATTTTGGATTTATCTTCTTTCTTGTTAGATGCGTCCAAAGACCGCCTGTATACGTTGGGGGCCTCTTCTTCCGCCCGCCGCAGTGCGCAAACCGCTTTGGCCGAAATTGTACGCACTTTGCTGCAGTTGACGGCTCCGGTGCTTTGT
Organism: Elusimicrobiaceae bacterium; assembly: GCA_017501565.1. Taxonomy (GTDB): domain Bacteria; phylum Elusimicrobiota; class Elusimicrobia; order Elusimicrobiales; family Elusimicrobiaceae; genus Avelusimicrobium. The sequence goes on from JAFVWP010000106.1 coordinate 2,879, forward strand.
TTTACCTGTGAAGAAGCCTGGCAGGAACTTTTGAAAATTCCCGTCGGTGCGGGCTTATCCGCCAGCATTTTTCTTTCGGATATGCCGCAACACGCTTCTTTAACGGCAGACAACGCCTTGGAAGAAAAATGGAATAAAATCCGCCAAATTCGTGAAGACGTGCAAAAAGCGTTGGAAGAAACCCGCCAAAAAGGTATCATCGGTTCTTCTTTGGAAGCTAAGGTCGTTTTCAAAACCAATGACGCCAAGACCAAAGCATTTTTGCAAGAGAATGCTTCTTTATGGAGTGAAATTTTTATCGTTTCCTGTGTGGAAATTACCGATGGATCTATGCCGCTGGAAGTGGCGGTGGAACATGCCGAAGGTCAGAAATGTGCCCGTTGCTGGCAGTGGAAAAAAGAAGTCGGTGCCGAAGGTCGTGCCCATAGCGACCTGTGCGACCGCTGCGTAGAAGTATTGCAGCGCGAAGGCTTGAGCGTAGCGGAGGAAGTGAGCGTTGCGTAAATTTTTGGCAAACATCTGGGCTTGGGCTCGGGTCAATAAAGCGGTTATCATTACCTTGCTTGTATTGCTGGGGGTGGACCGCATTACCAAACGTTTGACCTTGCTCTTTTTAGACGACGGCTATATTGCTTTAGCGCCGTATCTGCATTTGCGTTTTGTGCAAAATACAGGTGCGGCCTTTGGTATGATGCAAGGGGGAAATATCGCCTTGATTGTTATTTCTCTTTTGATTATTGCCTATTTGATAAAGAGTTGGAAAGAGCTTTGTGCCATGGGACCGGTGGTGAAATGGGGCCTGGTGTTTATTTTGGGCGGTGCATTGGGCAATCTTTATGATAGAATAACTTTAGGATTTGTTGTTGATTTTATAGACTTAAGGGTGTGGCCGGTATTTAATGCGGCCGATAGTTTTATTACCATAGGCGGGGTAATGCTCGCCGGTGCTGTGTTGTTTGCAAAGCCAGCGCCTAAACAGGAGGAAAAATGAAAAAAGTTTTATTGTGCATATTGTCCGTAATGCTTTTAACCGCTTGCAGTGCGGAGAAAAGTCTGTTTAAAAAAGCTCAAATTTTAGAAGATAAAGGCGAATTTGAAAAAGCCATTCAGGCGTATTCGGCCATTATTAAAAAGAATCCTAAAAATTATGCAGCTTTGGCCAACCGTGGTTTGTTATTTGAACGTTTACCGACTAAAGATGAGAAATCTGCCCGCAAAAATAAAGAATTGGCAGAGCGGGATTACCTGCGTGCGGTCAGTTTAAATTATTTCCGTCCCGAATTGTTGAACAACCTGGGCGCTTTGTATATAGATCAAGGACGTTACGACGATGCTATTTTTTACTTAAACCAAGCCTTAGCCCATCGTCCGCAATATTTTATGGCCTTACTCAACCGCGCGGTGGCATATAGCCAAAAAGGGGATATGACCCACGCACTGATTGATTTTTCCCGCGCGGAAGAATTAGATGACCAAAATCCGCTTTTATATTTAAACCGCGGTTTGGCGCAGTATGCCGCCGGTTATTATACCGCTGCCGTATCTGATTTTACGGCCATGTCTGTTTTGGACACCGAAAATCCGCGCCCTTATTTGGAACGCGGCCGCGCGTTTATTAGAATGAATTATTTCCAAGATGCGTTAGACGATTTCCACCAAGCTATTTCTTTGCGCCCTGATTATGCCTTGCCGTACTATTTCTCGGCGGAGCTTTTGTTTAGCAAAGGCGATACCGAGCAAGGCATAGCTTATGCCGAACACGCTAAAAAATTGGCTCCTAATTATGCGCCTGTGTATGAAATGTTGGGAGATATGTTAGCTTTGGAAACCCCGGTGGAAGCTACGCAACATTATTTGGCGGCCCGCCGTTTGAATCCGGCCGCAGCCCAACGTTATCAATCCAAAATCCGCATGTTAAATACGGAAAACGGCCGCAAGAGAATCGTTGCGGGCCGCTTCTTAAACGTAGACAAGAGATAATAAGTTATGAAATCTGCTCGTAGCAACGCCGCCGCGGCGCAGTCTGCGGTGTTGATGTTGCCTTCTAAATCTTATTCTTACCGGTTCTTTTTATCGGTCTGCTTTTTGGTGGTGGTGGCCTATTCTTTGCTGATGCAAACCTCCGCTACCGGTGTGTTTGTTTTGGTCTTATTAAATCTTCTTTTTTGTGCCGATGTGATGCTTAAAAATGCGTGGCGGGACTTGGAAAAAATGCGTTTTACGCTTTCTGTCTTAGCTTCGGTTTCTGCTTTGGCGGCATTCTGTTATGGTTTATCTAAAACTTTTTTTGTAGCTCCTTTAGCCGGCGGCGCGGCGGATTTATATGTGCCTTTATCGGCGCTGATTTGTTTGTATTTATGGACGAGCTTGCAAAGTACCCGCAAAAAAGAACGTACCAAAGTTTTTATCAAAAAATTAGATGATTTTTTGCCCAAGTCCGGGCGTTTATTGGTCGGCCAGCGGGAAGCCATGGTGTTTGCGCGGGAATTAAAAGAAGGGGATTTGATTAAAGTAAAAGCGGGGGAACGTATCCCTTGTGAAGGAGAAATAGCCAAAGGGGAAACTGCCATAGATGAGAGTTTGATCAGCGGTAATATGTTACCTACTGCCAAAGCCGTAAAAAGCCGTGTGTATGCAGGTACACTTAATAAAGGGGCTGATATTTATGTGCGTGTTACCCGGCCTTTAGATGAGTCTGTGGTGGCCGGGATTATCGGCGCTATTAAAAACAGCGAGCGCCGCCGTTGTGTGCGCAAAGAAGATTTGGACCAATACGCGCCCTGGTTGTTGGTTTTGGCGGCGCTGTTAGGGGGGTGTGTATATTCTTATTTTTATTGGGCGGGAGACTACCGCAGACCGCTGCATACCATCGGGCTTTTCTTGTTGATGATGGGGCTTTCGTGTCCGCTTTCTTTTTTCTTTTGTGTTTCTTTTCCGTCATGGTTTGTGCGATTGGGTGCACGCCGCCACCAAATTAAAATACAATCTTTAGGCGCGTTGGACATTTTGCATCAGGCTGATGCTATCTTTTTTGATAAGACCGGTACATTGACTTATGGTGAGCTTCGTATCCATTCCGTTCATGCCCCTGACGAAAAAGCCCGCCGCGAATTGTTGGTTTGTTTAGCTACGGCCGAACAAATGGTGGACGGCCCCTTTGCCAATGCTGTTAATATTTATGCCAAAGAACAAAAAATCAAAGCGCATAAATTGCTTAGTTTTGACGTATTGCCCGGCTTGGGCGTTAAAGCTACTTCCGGGAGAAATACTTATTTGGCCGGGCGGCCGGAGTGGTTGATAGACCAAGGTATTACCATTGCCCAAAAACCGCAAGGGGACCGCGCTATTATTTGCGGGGCTAAGAACGGAAAATATTTGGGCTATGTGTTGTTGGACGATAAACTTCGCCCGGGGGCTGCCAAAATGGTGCAACGCTTGCAGAAAATGGGCAAAGAAGTGATTTTAATGTCGGGGGATAATGAAGCCTCTGTGGCGGGTATTGCACAAGAAATAGGCATCACCAATTATAACTTTGGGGTTTTGCCGCAAACCAAAGCGGAGATTTTAAGCAATTTTAATGCCTTGGGGAAAAAGGCGGTGATGATTGGCGACGGATTTAACGATATTATCGCTTTATTGCGGGCCGATGCCAGCGTGGTTTTTTCTTCCGGCAAAAACGTATATAATAATTGGGTAGATGTGATTTTGAAAAGGTCCGATTTGGGGGCTATTACCGATTTGTTCCGCATGAATAAAAAGCTGTCTGCTTGTATCTATACCAATGTGGTATTATGCGTGCTGTGCAATATGGCTTTGGTGGGCAGTTTATTATTTATCCCGGCGCCGGTGGTGCAAGTGTTGTTCTTTGTGCCGGCGGGGCTTTTGATAGGGGTGGCGGTTATATTTTTAAATTCAGCGAGGTTATTAAATATAAAATGACGACGAAAGATATTGATTTTGGATACACTTCTGACCATGCACGTAAAAATGCCGATGCGGTCTTGCCGGAAATTCAATGTTGGCCCAACCAATATAAACGCGATTACAACATTAAAATTGAATTGCCGGAATTTACTTCGGTCTGCCCGAAAACGGGTCTGCCGGATTTTGGTTTGATTACCATTGAGTATGTACCGAATGATTTGTGTTTGGAACTAAAAAGCTTAAAATTTTACCTGTTGGAATACCGCGATATGGGTATTTTTATGGAAAACATTGCCAATAAGATTTTAGACGATGTGGTAAAAGCTTGCAAACCCAAACGCGCCACCATTACCGGCGAATTTACACCGCGCGGCGGTTTACGCTCTATCATTACGGCTTCTTACGATGAAAAGGAAGGCTATGGGAAATAAAAGCAGAAATATACTTTTTGCGGTGATGCTGGTGGCGGCTTTTTTGGCGGGGGGCTGGGTGTTTCGTCAAATGCCGAATTTAAACCACCCCAAGGGCGAAGTGGAAGAAATGTATTCTAAGGACGGGGAGTCCTTGGGTATATTTGATAAAGTATCCGAAGAAGACATGGCCGAAGCGGCCGCTATTGCCGCGGCGGGATTGAAACAGCAAATTGTTCTGCCTGAAGATACGCTCGCTCAAAACTATCAAGACGGCACCAAAGTACCTACCCAAATTAATATTACGGATTTATCTGAAATTGCTTCCGTGGTTTCTAAAAAGCCTGAAGTAAAAACTTCCGTAGAGAGTGCCGTAGAGAAAAAAGAAGATAAAGTGGTAAATATTGAACTCAGCGGTGATGAAAAAGTGGGCCATGCCGCGGCTTCATTGCCCAAAGACGGCCAAGATAACAGCCACATTTCTTTTATTGTTGCGCCCGTAAAATACCTGTTAGTTAAAAATACAGGCGAATATAAGGCTTTTAAAACGCGTGCCCGCGGTGCTTACCCGGACGTAAATTTTAATAAGCAAATGGTGGTGGTATTGGAGTCGGACAGCAACTTGCCTGACAACGTGTTTGAAATTATTTCCGTTGAAAAACAGGCCGATAAATTGTTGGTTTCCTACCGCGTGAATGTACTTGGGTTAGAGCACAAACTCAATACACATGCGGCAATAGCGGTGGATAAAACCGATCTGCCGGTGGAGCTTAAACAAGTATTGTAATATTATTTAACGGCTTTTTCATTGTTGATATTTCGTACACAGGGTAAAACTTTTTGTTTTACCCTGTGTTACTTATATGCTCAACCATTTCCCAAATTTAAGTTTCTTGACTCCGCCTTGCCTGCGTTTATTCTTACTTTTTCTCATTGCCGAAAAAGTAAGCAAAAAGGCTAGCCGATTAGAGAAATATAAAAAGACCTGTTTTTAGGCTGTTTTGTGAACTCGTGCTCAAGAGCACTCAAACACACAAAACAGACAACTCCTAAAAACAGGTTTTTTATGGATATTTCTAAAATCGGCGAAAACGGCAAGTTATTATTTGTG
>JAFVWP010000107.1 GCA_017501565.1 Elusimicrobiaceae bacterium
CACAAATAATAACTTGCCGTTTTCGCCGATTTTAGAAATATCCATAAAAAACCTGTTTTTAGGAGTTGTCTGTTTTGTGTGTTTGAGTGCTCTTGAGCACGAGTTCACAAAACAGCCTAAAAACAGGTCTTTTTATATTTCCCTAATCGGCTAGCACTAGGCTTACCTTTTTCGGCAATGAGAAAAAGTAAGAATAAACGCAGGCAAAGCGGAGTCAAGAAGCTTAAATATGGAAAATTGTTTGCCAGCTATCAGACAGGCAACCGAAGATGCCGTTTTCCTTTCACAAAAAACACCCCGCTTTTGGCGGGGTGTCCGATAAGGTAAACTTACTTGTTAGAATCTCATACCTAAGCGAAGGAAGGCATTATGGAATTGGAAATAATGTCCCTTGCCGTAGTAGCGGTTCAAATCGTCAGACGTTACAAACGCCACCACATAGCGGTATTCCATGCCTAAGAAGACAGATTCGCTCAAGTTATATTGCATACCCAAGCCGGCAAACATATCAAGGCCCCATTTATCGCGGCTTTCAGAGGTATAAACGCCTTCGCGTTCCCCATGGCCTTTCAAGCGTACTTGCGCCATACCGATACCCATCGGCAAATAAAAGTTCAATCTGTCGTACGGGTTAAAGGTATATTTCCCGGCAAAGGCCACGCCGTTTAAGCGCAGTTTTTCGTAGGAATAGCCCTTGCCTTTGTTGTCATGCGGCATCAAAAGCATATAATCCAAACCTAAAGACAATTTTTCACCCGCGCGGAACAATAACTGAGCATTTCCGCCCATGCCCAAATCGGCAAAGTGAGTGCCGTGGGTGTCTTTGCTATAAGATTGGCTCATGCCAAACGCTAAAGAAAGTTCCCCCTTTTTGGCATTGGCTAAAGACATCATGCTTGGCGTATAATCGCTGTATTCCATTTGATTGACCAAGCGGGTGCCGCCACGCGGAGTGCTTTCGGTTTGTTCCACAACGCCGTATTCGGTGGTGCCACGTTTATTGGTAGTGGTTACATCGTAAACGGTGGTCGTATCGGTTTTGATAACGCGGCCTTGGGCCGGGTTCGGCGCAGTTTGCGCGAAACTTACGCTTGCCAACATTAGCAAAGCGGTTACTGCTGTAATACCCCTCTTCATCTTTTCCCCCTTTTTATCAGGTAATATAAACTACCCCTTTATACTAAGAGTTCCTTTTTCCGCTTGCAAGCCAAAAAACTGATTAGATTTGACACCACACCCTATATAATGTTAAGATAAGTTATCTGTAAAAGCGACTTGGCAACAAGTCGCTTTTTACTTAATTAGGCAGGTGAGAACGTATGAAAGATATTAAAACCATAGAACAAACCATTGCCTCTGCGTTGGAAGGACAAAACGTAGAACTTGTGGATTTGGTCATTCAAAACCAAGGCCGCAAAAAACTCTTGCAGTTTTTTGTAGACAAACAGGGCGGCATTACGCTAGATGATTGCTCCGCACTGACCAACCAAATAGACAGCGTGCTTGAAATGGAAAATCTCATTGATGGCGCTTATATTTTGGAAGTTTCTTCCCCGGGCGTAAAACGCGCGTTAAAAAAACCCGCGCACTTTAAGCAATTCATCAATGCGCGTGTGCGCATTGTGCTTAAAAACCCGTTGGAAGGGCGCGGCTTTTTTACCGGCACCATTGCTTCTGCCGACGATGAAGGCTTTATTTTAGACGACGGCACCAACCAATTTAACTTTAAGTACGACAATATCAAAAAAGCCAACTTAGACCCCGTACTTGAATTTTAACGCAAACGCCGCGCCCGCGGCGTATTATATATAAGGAGAACTAAAAAAATGGAAGGAAATGCAAAAGATTTAATTTTAGCCTTGGAAGGCTTGGAAAGAGAAAAAAATATCAAACGCGACGATATTTTGAAAACGATTGAAGATGCTTTGGTGTCTGCCTTGCGCAAAAATTTAGGCAAAACGGCTCAAATCAGTGCCAAAATTGATATTTTAACCGGAAGCATTCAAGCTTTTCAAACCCTAAACGTAGTAGATTTTGTCACCAACCCCGAAACGGAAATTGATGTAGAAGCGGCCAAAGCCCACTTAAAAAACCCCAAAGCCGGCGACGTAGTAACCC
>JAFVWP010000108.1 GCA_017501565.1 Elusimicrobiaceae bacterium
AAAGCCTGACAAAGATTCTCCGCCGTCGGGTTGGGGTAAATATCATTTAAAAATTTATGGTCCGGCAGTACGCAGTCCAGCATCGGCTTAAGCTGTTTGAAATCATACACCATGCCGCACTCGCGGACGGGGCCTTCTATTTCAAAGACGGCTTTCCAGGTATGTCCGTGCAAATTGGCGCAGTCCCCGTCGTAATTCGGCAGTTTGTGGGCCGAGCTGAACTTTCTAATTATTCTCAGAATCATCGCCTTCATTCTCCGTCTGTTCGGCGTCTTGTTCTTCCTGTGCGGAGGATTCGGATTCTTCGGGTTCATCGGGGAGAGTCTGCACTCTTTTTGCGTTAAATACAAGCTGTCCGTAAATTATGAATACCGCCAAATACGCAAACCCCACCAAGAAGCCTGGTATCGGCGTAAAATAGCTTATTATATAAATATAGCTTATTATATAAATTAAGAAAGCCGGCGCCTGCACGTAACAAGCCAATTTGTAATTGTCGCCGCTTTCGGTTTGGACTCTCATGGCTTTGCCTAAAATCAACATTACGATAAAAGCCAGTATCAGCATAAAAGGAACTCTGAATATCTGCGCCAAAAGCATAAATGCCAATATGGCGCCGGCGGCCATATTCGTAATGGGCTCTTTGGCTGCATTTAAAGCGGCTCTGTCGAGATTGGCGTTTAAGTCCTGCGGCAAAGGCGTTTCCTGATAGCGTCCGTTAAAAGAGAAGTAAAGTTTATCCGGTCCTACCAAAATAATGGTTTTATCGGTTGCCATTTGCGTCGGATAGACGGGTTCGGTTCTGCCGGTATCAAAAACTATATTGTAACCGCCCATATTTTCGGGGCTGATTTTAAGCGTATCATTGTCGTTTACTTCCATTACGCCGTTGGTTATGGTCATTTCCGGCATATAGTCGATTAATGTATACACGGCTCCGGCTATGCGCGGCCTCATTATAAATATGGAAAAGAGGGCGGTTATCACAGCCGTAAGTACAAAAATGTAAAACACGAAAAAAGACGCTCTCCACGCCGATTTTCTTAAGCCTTGCAAATAGAACTTCATGCTGTAAAGAGCTTTTACTGGTCCAAGTAACATAAATCCTCCCAAAATGATATATTAGCTATATAATAAGTATAGCAAACTTGGCGGAGGTTATTTTATGAAAAGGCGTTTTACTTTTCTTCTGTTTACTTTAGCGTTTTTTACGGCGAACGCGTATTGTGCGGGTTTAAGCGTGATATCCAAAAGGCCGCTTGGCCAGATAAACGAGAGTTTATCCGGCGCGGGCATATCCGTAACTTTCAACCGTCCCGCGGCGGCTTTAAGCGGGGAGAACCAACAGGAAAGTTCAGCCTGCCCTCTCAGTATAAATCCGCCCGTTGAGGGAACCTGTCGCTGGGTAGGCACCCAAACTTTGACTTTTACGCCTTCATCTCCTCTTGCCAACGCCACCAAATATACGGTAACTTTGCCCGCCGGATTTAAAAGCGGCGCGGACGGCTCTTCCCTTTCAAAAAAATATTCCTGGTCTTTTGAAACTGCCCGCCCCTCCGTTCTTTCCAGCCGCCCGTATGACGGCGAAAGATGGCTTTCTTTAAGGCCTAAAATTTTGGTCGTTTTTAATATGGAACTTGATTTAAACAGGCTTCATTCTTTTGCGGAGCTGGTTCAGGGCAATATTTCCGTACCCATTAAAATAAGCCGCATTGACGAAGATTTGTTTAAAAAGGAATTTGAATATTCCGGCTACGCCAAAGGGAATGTTTACGTTTTTGAACC
>JAFVWP010000109.1 GCA_017501565.1 Elusimicrobiaceae bacterium
CGATTCTTTCCTTGTAGATATTATAACAAACTAGTATCTTTTTTGGCAAGAAAGATTATTTAATCTCTGAGCAAAAAGATTTTGGCAGGGCTGGTGGCCCCTTTGATAAGAGAAAGTTTATTTTCAGGCAGATGTAAATGGCGGGCCAACGCATTTCGCACCGCGGCATTGGCTTGGCCGCGTTCGGCAGGGGCTTTGACCCAAATTTCAAAAGTATCGGCGGATTTCTCTACCAGCTTTTCTTTCTTTTCGTCCGCGTGTACTTTTACTTTAATATATTTTTCCATAACAGCGGCAAAAAATCCGTTTTACGCAACGCAGAAAAATCCCGCTACGTAAAACGGATTTTAAATTTAATTAGTCAACAATCAAGCTCTTGGCCGTCATGTCCAGCGGTTTTTCCACTCCCATCACGTCCAATACGCTAACGGCAATATCTCCCAAATTTCCGCTTTCGGCCAAATTAGCTTGCGGGGCATCGGGGTTGATATAGACAAAATCTACCAAGTTGGTAGTATGCGCCGTTTTGGGCATATTGATTTTGCAGTCCCACATTTCTTCGGCGTTTCCGTGGTCGGCGGTGATCATCACGGCATAACCTTTAGCCAAGGCCGCTTCGGTTACTTGCCCGACGCATTCATCCACCACTTCAATTGCTTTGACAACGGAGTTAAAATTGCCGGTATGACCGACCATATCTCCGTTAGCAAAGTTGATTACCACGAAATCATATTTTTCTTCACCAATTTGTTTAACGGCTTCTTCCGCTACGCGGTAGGCTTCCATTTCCGGGTGGTCGGCAAAGGTAGCAGGATCAAAGCGACCTTTAATTTCAATACGTTCTTCCCCTTCATACGGCTGAATTTGTTTGCCGTTAAAGAAAGAAGTAACGTGTTTGAATTTTTGGGTTTCGGCTAAGCGAAGCTGTTTGAGCCCGGCTTTGGAAATCACTTGCCCGAGCAAATTATCCATACCGCCGCCATCGGTCATAGAAGGCAGGGCATTGTACGGGAAAGAATCATAATATTTAGTCAAGCCGCAGTAAACGCAAGGTACGCGTTTTACATTACCGGCATAATCGGCATCAATAAAGGCTTTGGTAAGTTGGATAGCGCGGTCTTGGCGGAAGTTAAAGAAAATAACGCTGTCGCCTTCGCTCATGCCTTTATAGTCCCCGATAATGGTAGGCGGGATATATTCGTCCACCATCGGGCCGCCGTCCGGCGTTTTCAACGTATCATACCCACTTTGTACCGCTTCTTCAGCCGTAGCGGCATGTGCCCCTTTGCCATGCACGATCAAATCATAGGCTTGGTCCGTCAAGGCCCAATTTTCACTGCGGTCCATCGCATAATAACGGCCTTGAATGGTGGCAATTTTGCCGACTCCCGTCTCTTTCAATACATCTTCCAATTGGCGGATAAACCCGATGGAAGATTTCGGCGGTGTATCGCGTCCGTCGGCAAAGAAATGGATATATACTTGCCCAATGCCTTTTTCGGCGGCGTATTTGACAATAGCAAACAAATGATCTTGGTGGGCATGCACCCCTTCATCTTGCACCAGGCCCATCAAATGCAAGGCTTTGCTGTTTTGCACGCAATTTTGAATAGCGGCCGAAAACGGAGCCGATTCAAACAAAGAGCCGTCTTCAATCGTATCTTTTAAGCGTTTGAGCTCTTGTACCACAATACGGCCGGCACCCATGTTTAGGTGGCCTACTTCAGAAGAGCCCATGTATCCGGCGGGCAACCCTACTTCTTCACCGGAAGCTTCAATTTGGGTATGGGGCCATTGGGCCAAATATTTGTCCATATTCGGGGTTTTAGCATTGCTGACGGCATTGTATTGTCCGTCTTGGGCATTCCCCCAACCATCACGAATAATTAAAACTACTTTTTTCATAAATATACTCCTTTCTGTTTCCGCAAAAAGCGGAGTGCTATCCTATAAATTATAGAAAAGTGGGCTGTCGTTTCGCAATTTTGCCGCGCTTTCCAACCTTACTAAAGGGTGTTTTTTGAATTGGTATGATTGCACTTCTTCCAAAGTCATCACACCGACTTGAATAAATTGCTGCAAGAAAAGATACAACACCTTCTGCGTCATCTGCACATCGGCCATAGCGCGGTGGGCGCCGTCTGCATTAATACCCAATGTTGTAGCCACAACGCCTAAATTGTTCCGCTCAAAACGTCCGTTTTTGCGGGCTAAAAGTAAAGTATCCAGAGTGGGATAGGGCGGCAAGCGCCAACCGCAAGCGTCCGTTTCGGCGCGCAAAAAATCCAGGTCAAATTTCGTGTTATGCCCTACAAAAACACACCCGTCTAGCATGCTTAATAAACGCGGTAAAATTTCCGCAAACGTAGGCGCAGTAGCCACCATCTCATTGGTAATGCCATGAATAGCCACCACATCAGGGTGCATGGGGATAGCGGGATTGACCAACGTAGAAAATGTTTCCAAGGTTTGTCCGTTTTGGCTGACAGACAAAGCTACTTCACAAATTCTACCGCCCTTTTGCGGGTCCAATCCGGTAGTTTCCGTATCTAAACAGGCGAATTTAACATCGGCTAAACAAGTCATCTCAAATAAAAGCTCCATTTTGCTAAAAATCCAATAGCCCCGGCCCCGAAGGCGCTAAAATACAAAGCAAAGCGTGAGAAATCCATCAAGCGGTTTTTGCGGGCAATTTGGCAAGCCCACAGCCACGCAAAAAACCAAATCAGCCAACGCCAGCCGGGCAACAAAATAATCAAATAAAAGATTAAGCGCATCAACATTGTAATAAAACTTTCGTCTATGGTGGGATAATCTCTGCCGTACAAATCTTGTTCCACCATATAAATAAAAACGCTAAACATTTTGGTAATCACCAAAAACCCCACTGCCAGCAAGGTCCAAGGGGCGGCCATAAAATTGCCTGTTTCATACAAAACTTTGAACGGCACACACAGGAAGATAAATAATATGATTAAAAAGTCATGCGCCAAAAAAGTAAGACTATGATATTTCATTTGCCCGGCACGGAAAACGAGCATCCGGTCGTTGAACACATAAAAAATGGCCAAAAACAACAGGCAAATACTACCCGGCAAATGAAAGAAGTGTAAAAAAGGCCAAGAAAGGTCCAAATAAGGCCAACACAAACTCAAACACAAAGCCAAAAAAGTGCTGCCTTGCAAAAGAGCGCTTAAACATGGGCGGCGATCCCGCCAAGCAAAAAACGGGCGATGATAAAATAATACCGCTGAAATATAATAAGCCAACAATAAACGCCAAAAAACAATCATGCGTCCTCCTTAGGCAAAGAAAGCGTAAACGTACTACCGCGCTCCGGCTCGGAAGAAACGGACAATTCCCCCCCATGCGCACGCGCCAATTGGCGGCTGATAAAAAGGCCTAATCCATAGCCTTCTGCCGCGTCGTCAACCTGGCGATATTTTTCAAAAATTTCCTTACATTGTTTTTCCGTAAGGCCGATACCGCTGTCTTTCACTTCAATAAAAGTATTTTTTTCGTTTTCGTAAGCCTTGATAAAAACCTGTCCTTTTGCCGTAAATTTAACGGCGTTGGATAAAAGATTATTAATAATTCTGCGTAAAAGTTTCGGGTCTGCATAGACAGATAATGTATCAGCCACATCATAAGAAAGTTTCAAGCCTTTCTCCGCCGCTACCGGCTCTTGCGTATTTACCAAAGAAGCCACCAACGGCCGCGCTTGCAAGCGTTGGCGTTGCGGCAGAGTCATACCCGCTTCTACACGAGATACGGCTAAGACATCTTCCAACAAAGCAGACAAATCTTTGGCGGCTTCTTCCATGCGGGACAAATATTCGCGGCGTTGCTCTTCGTTAATTTTTCCGCTGGATAAAATATAAATATATCCTTGTAAGCCCAAAAGCGGCGCACGCAAATCATGCGCTACGGAGCGGAAAATATGCTCTTTCATTTCGCTGACTTGGTTTTTCAATTGCAAGGCTTGATAATCTTTCAAATCGGCCGTCATTTTATTAAAAGAAATCATTAACTCTTGCAATTCCCCCCACCCGATTTCTTCTTTTACATGATAATCAAAGTTTCCTTGGCTGATTTCCCGCGCGCCTTGCGCCAGCTCGGCAATCGGCTCCCCCAAACTGCGGGCAAAAGTCCTGGCCCCGTAATAAGCCAATACCGCAATAGCTAACACAAACAACATCAAAATAAGATTGGCAAAATGCAAACTGCGGTACGCTTCTTCTTTCACTTGCAGGACGACTACGTTCACCCCCAAAGGCTTGGCCGGAGAAAAAGCCCCCACAAAAGTATCGCCGCGGCCGTGCAAGTTTTTAAACAGGCGGGATTTTCCTTCAAAATGTTTCTTTAATTTTTCGGCTTCTATTTGCGGAGCCCATTGGGAAGGCCCGTTATACAACACCCCTTGCGTAGAAACCAAAAACACTTGCCCTGTCTGCCCGATACGCATTTGTTGTAAGCGGTCGGCCAAGTCGGAAAGTTCGGTAATGCCATACAAAAAATATCCGTTTTTTAACGGCACAATAAATTCAAATTCCAACGTTCCTTGTAAGGTTTCCAACGGAGCAATATATACGCGCGGGGCTTGTGCCATCTCACTCAATATTTGTTCGCTTAGGTGATTATCGGTAGGGAAAAGACCTTCGCGGCTTTGGCGGGCTAATTCTTTGCCGGTGCCGTCCGTTACCGCCAACACATTAATATCCGGGTATTTTTCCAAGGCTTGCTTCATGGCGGGAAGCGGGTCTTTTTTCTCTTCTAAAAGTGCTTGAATATCTTGCGCAAAGGACAAGCGCCAATTTAAATCTTCTGCATAGTGGTTAATATCGCTGGATACCACTTCTGCCAAGTTGTAATGCGTTTCCAAGATATTGTCTTTTTGGCGGCTTTGATAATACGCAAGCAGTAATGCCATAGGTATAAGCGGCATCAATACCACGGTGATGAAGAGTTTGAAAAGTTTAGAAAAAATAGACATATCCTTTTATCATTATAGCAATTACGTCTAGGTCCGGGGGCCTATTTTGCTTAGGTAAAAGGGCCCAGGCAAGACAGGGCCTAAAAACAAGGGGCTCTTGGGTCTAAAGACTCTGTCTAAAAGGCTTCAAAAACCATAAACTGAATATATGAAGAGAAAAATAGAACAATTTAAACAATTTTTACGCATGTATAATATCCGCAAACAAACGGCGGCCTTACAGGCTTGTTTGTCCGTTAATACCATCGTTTATCTCAATCCCGAAGAGAAAGACTTTGTAAATATGCAAACCGATCGTATGATTATGCGCAAATCTGCCCGCCAACGCCGCCTGGACCCGGCCCGGGATTGGACCGCACTTTTGCCGTCTATGCCTAACCGCGGCAGTGCCTACGCTATCAGAGCCGGCCGCTAAAAAGGTCCGCACCCAAGCAGCAACGCGAACCTGCAATTTTTCATATCCTCCTACGCCCCGCGTACAAACGCGGGGTTTTTTATTAAATTTTTAATATTTTAATTGTATAATCTGTTTATGGGAGAACTTCTCTATCTTTGGACCATTGCACAGCTTTTTTGGGCTTATGCTGTTAAAGCTAAACCCCTGTCCATTCTTTCTTTTTTACTTGTGCATGCTATTTTATTATGGGTCATTATTGCCAACCGAGCCGACTTAGAGCCTATTATCAGATACAGGGCGGCCCAACACTATCACTCTGCTCTTTTTACATTGGTTTTTCTTTGGGGCAGTGCTCCGATTTTACTGCTGGGCAAAAAACATCAAAAGAGTTCAACCAACAAAAAAACTTAAATTTGGAAATAGTTAAGTATAAAAAACACCGCTTAAAACTTTATGTTTTAAGCGGTGTACACAAAATAAAACACTAAAAAAGCAATTTCTAAGAACAGACAAATCCGTTTTTATTTTACAGCTTCACTCCGGCTGCCTGCTCATACATGGCAAACTCTTTTCTGACGGCGGCTTTCACTTCTTTAATACCGCTCATGCTCCCTTCCACGCCGCGTATGGCATCGGCACGGGTTTTGCCTTCGTGGCTGTTGGGGTCTAAGGGTCCGTAATCAGGGTCAATTACTTCCATTACTTCATCATACATTTGGCGCACTTGCGCTTCAAATTCGGCCGCCTCGGCACCTCTTGCAATAGCATCATTGATTTTTACCATGCGGTCAAAAGCTTGCAAAGGTAAACTTTGTACTAAGTAGCTGTAACGGCTTAATCCGTCAAAGGTTTTAATATGCTCTCCTTGGGCCAATTTTTCAGCCGCTTTTTGAGCTGATTTTAATTGTCCGAAAACATAATAATCGTAATAGTTTCCGCCCAACCAAGGATATTTTTCCAACAACCACGCTTCGTCTTTTACTTGGGCAAAAGCATTTTCAAAAGCCTTAAAATCTTCGTAAGAGCGGGCCATGTATTCATAGGTAAACACATTGGCATCTTCTTCATACTCCACAATACGCACACTGCCGTATAATACGTCCGGGGCCACTTGGCGGTTGTCCAACATAGCCACAAACTCTTCAAGCGGCAAGCGTTTATAGTCGCGCACCGGCTCGGTATGCAGTTGCCACCCGTGCATGGTTTCATGAAAAATCATCATGCCCAGCAAAGCCATCAGGCCACGCGCTTCGGCAGAGTTTTCCCCATATTTGGGCACGATATAGTCAAAATACAATTCAATGGTTTGATACGCACGTTCGGTTAAGTTTACTTTGATGGTGCCGATAGGGTAATATTGGGATTTTTTATAGTCATACGCCGGGTCATCTTCCGGACCGAACCCAAAATAACGGCACGTCACTTCCGGCCAAGAGTGATTGACCAAGAAAGTTTGTTTGAGCATTTGTTCGCCTAAATTAACAGGCCCCAATGCCTTGGTTTGCACAATGCCCGAAGATTGGCTTTCGGCCATTTTGGCTAAAAATTTTTTAACAAGTTTCACTTCTTTTCTGGCGGCGGGGTGTTTCAGACACTGATCTTGGGTTAAAATAACATACTTTCCGTCTTTTTCCACTTCACACGCCACGACAGGGCCGGCTAATTCTTTTACGGCTTTTAAATGGGCTTTTTCCAACGCAATGCCCAACGCATCGGCTGAAGCACCCAAAGGAAATACGGATAAAATCAAACTACTGCACACTTTAAACGATAAACGCATAAGAAACTCCTTCACACAAAATATATCTTCTATATTTTATTGATTTCTCTTCTGAAAAAACAGAGTCAAAAGGCCCATTTGACCCCACAAAAAGGACCTACTAAACGTAGGTCCTTTTTGATGTACGTCAAAAACTTATTTTTGTTTGGCTTTTTTAACTGCTTCTACCACTTTGGGTAAAAGCTGGCGCGCATCCCCTACAAAGCCGTATTTGCATACGTTAAAGATAGGGGCATTGGCATCTTTGTTAATGCCGATAATTACGTCGCTGTGTTCCATACCTACTACGTGTTGCACCGCGCCGGAAATACCGCAAGCCACATACAATTTGGCCGCCACCGTTACACCGGATTGGCCGATTTGTTTTTCTTTAGGTTTCAAGCCCAAATCAATCGCCGCGCGGGAAGCACCCACCGCACCGCCCAATTCTTGGGCCAATTCTTCCAACAGGGCAAACCCGGCCGCATCTTTCAAGCCGCGGCCTCCGGCGAGCACCACTTCCGCTTCGTCCAATTTTTCTTGGGTGGAAGCTTCGTCAAAGTGTTTGCTGATGATGCGTACTTTACCGGCCGCCGCCGCCACCGGAATAACTTCGTTCACCACTTGAGCCATGCTGCCCGGGCGGGTAACCACCTTTTTAAATACATTCGGGCGAACGGTGGACATTTGCGGGCGGTAATCGGGGCATTTAATATCGGCCATAATGTTGCCGCCAAAAGCCGGACGGGTCTGAATCAAAAGTCCGTCTGCAATAGAAAGCCCCGTGCAATCGGCCGTCAAACCGACAAACAATTCCGAAGAAATACGCGGAGATAAATCTCTGCCGATATAGGTAGACGGATACAAAACCACGCTGGGATTATATTTTTTAATCAATTGCACCATCGCATTGGCATAAGCGGCGGTGTTATAATCGTGATAAGCAGGGCTGCTGACGGAGTAAATTTTATCGGCTCCGTAAGAAGAAAGTTCCGCAAAATATTTTTCCACCCCATCGCCAATCACCACGGCGGCTAATTCTTCGCCCAATTGATCGGCAAGCTCGCGCCCTTTAGACAAAAGCTCAAACCCCACAGGGCGGACTTTTTGCGTTTTTCCGTCGTCGGTAATTTCAATAAAAGCCCATACTCCTTTGTAAGCGGAAAGATCTTTTTTAACCGCACCCGCCGCCGGTAAAGACAAGGCCTTTACGGGGCACACGCTCACACACGCGCCACACATCGTACAGCTGGCATTGGCCACCGCTTTGCGGTTTACTAAGGAGAGCGCTCCAAACGGACAAGTGCTTACACACTTTCCACAGCCTACACAATTAGCTCCTACTTGAATCATTTGACAAAACTCTCCTTTTTCAAAATTTCAACGAATTTCGCGGCCATTTCTTCGGCAGAGCCGGAAATCATTTCCCCTTTGGCACGCGCCGCAGGCGGGAAAATGCGCGATACGCGGGTAGGGGAACCTTCCAACCCGAGTTTATGCAAATCGGCTCCGATGTCAGCCGCCGTCCAGGTGGATACTTGTTTGTCTTGGGCTTTATGCGCCGCCATGAAAGACGGATATTTAGCCACATAATCCACCGGCATTGTCATGGTAATTAAGACCGGCAAATCCGCTTGCATAATTTGATGACCGCCTTCAATCAGCTTCTTCACCACGGCGTGTTGGCCGTCGCTATCCACGCTTTCGCAGAAAGTGATTTGGGGAATATTCAAATGATACGCAATCCCGGGGCCGGTTTGGGCGGTATCGCCGTCAATAGCCATTTGACCGCACAAAATCATATCAAATTGACCGATTTTTTTCACCGCAGTCGCTAGTGCATAAGAAGTAGCCCACGTATCAGACCCGGCAAAAGCGCGGTCTGACAATAAAAAGCCTTCATCAGCTCCTAAAGCCAAAGCCAAGCGCAGTACCGCCACCGCTTGTGCGGGGCCCATGGAAAGCACACTCACTTTTGCCCCGGTTTTGGCCTTAATAGCTAAGGCTTTTTCCAAGGCGTAATGGTCGTAGGGATTTAAAATGCTGGGCACTCCGGCACGAATCAAGGTGCCGGTTTTCGGGTCTACTTTTACTTGAGTAGAGTCGGGTACTTGTTTAATACATACGATAATATTCATGGCTGTTCCTTATGCTTTAAAAGTTTCTCTGAGTTTAGCAGACACCAAATCTTCATCTTCAATCAATCCGGTCATTTTTTCTTCAATACCGACCAGGTTGACCGCTTGGGAAAGATCTTGCGCAGAAGCCGCACCCACACCCAAGATAAGTTTCATACCTTCGGTAGCAATTTTGAAAGCACTCAAACGGGCATTGACGCGGGACATAATTTTAAGCGTAGCTAAATCAAAGCGGCTGCCTTCGGTTACTTTGCCTTCAGCACATTGGCGGGCAAAAACGGCGGCGACTTCCGCTTCGGAAATCAAGTCACCCAACATAAAGGTAATGTATTGGTGGCGGGTCAATTTTTGCAAGCGGCAATCTTCCAGCACGCGGGCCAAGGCTCTAAAGCCCAAGGCTACGCTGTCTGCCCCCACATCGGGGTGCGTGGCATGCAAGGCTTCAAATTCTTCGGCTTGCTTAATATAGTATTGGCCGCGGCTTTTGAGATGTTCTTGCCAGCGTCCGCGGAAAATGGTCATTTCCAACACTTCGCTGGTACCTTCATAAATACAGGTAATCTTTACGTCGCGTTTAATTTTTTCTACGGCAAATTCTTTGGTATAACCAAAGCCGCCCATAGCTTGAATAGCGTCTTCGGCTGCTTTGTTGCCCGATTCGGTGGCATATAATTTGGCAATGGCACCTTCGGTGGCTAAGCCGTGATTGTTAATTTCCAGCTGTTTGGCGGTCCAATCAATATAGGCGCGGGCCGCTTCAAAACGTACATAGTGCGGAGTGATCAGCTTTAACATGAAGCCCTGTTTTTCAGATAACGGACCGCCGGCTTGAATGCGCTGTTGGGCATACATCAAAGCGGTTTCTACCGCTTCTTCACCGCCGCCCAAACCAAAAGCCGCAACCATTAAACGGGTATAACCGAACACCGCTTGCGCTTGCAAGAAACCTTTGCCTTCTTCCAAGCCAATCAAATTTTCTGCCGGCACATATACTTCGTCAAAAGCCAATCCGGCCGTATTGGATAAGCGAATCCCATGTTTATCTTCGTGCGCGTCTTGGGTAAAGCCGGGGGTGCCTTTTTCTACAATAAACCAGCTCGGGCCGCCCGGAGCCAACGCAAGCACGGTGTAAATATCGGCCACACCGCCGTTGGAAATCCACATTTTGCTGCCGGTGATTTTATATCCTACAATTTTGCCGTCTTTTTCTACGCGCTCGGCGCGGGTGCGCAAGGACACCAAGTCAGATCCGGCATCGGCTTCCGTCGCCCCATAGGCAACCAATTTGTTCTCATGCGCAATTTTTTGGAACCATTTGGCTTTTTGTTCCGGCGTACCGCCTACGTTAATCGGGTCACTGCCCAAGAAAGTGGCAAAAACACCCGTAGCAATCCCTAAATCAATGCGTGCAAGTTGTTCGCACACGCGGTAAATCTCGGTGGTTTGGCCGCCCAAACCGCCGTATTCTTCCGGAATAAGCAAAAGATGTACGCCCAAAACATCGTGGTCGTACATCTCTTTCAAAATTTCTAAAGGAATTTCATTCTTCGCATCATGTTCGCGAAGAAACTCATGGGAGATCCTGTTCTTGGCGTATTGCTTCAAACTATCCAACATCAGGTTCCGTGTAATCAAGTCATTTTTTGCCATGGGGTTAAATCTCCATTACAATATATAGGTATATATTATGATACCAATTTTAGGGGGTGCGGGACAAACATTCCCCCCACCCAAACGTTATCGTTGCTTTACGCGCAAGCGCCCGGTGTGCGGGGCCAAGGCCCCCTGCGCAAAGCTTTCTTGCATCCGTTGCGCCAAATCTTTTTCCCCAGCTAATATTTTTTCATGATCGGCAATCTCGGCAAAGAAACCGCCTTCCCCTTTGGTAAACGCCAAATACTCTATGGTAGCCAAGGTATATATTTTATCGGCTTGCAAAGGTTGGCCTTGTATCCAAATTTTCTCTTGCGTTATTTCCCCTTTTTCATTTTTCTCACAGACCGCTTTTAACCCGCTGTAAGAAAAAGAAGGAACGGGCCGTTTCAAATCCCTATGCAACATCTTTTGAATCAGCTCCCCGCTTACCCGAAACTTAAAAATCTTATTTTGATAAGGATAAAGCTCCGTCATATCGCGCAAAGAAACGGGGCCTTTTTTTATTTCTTTACGTAAACTTCCGTTATTATTAACCGCCACATCACTCTGCGCGTATTGCGCAATCAGGTCCGCGGCCCAATTGCCCAAAGCGCTGTCTTTTTCCCCCTTCTTCATTTGAAAGGTTAAGGCTTGCCGGGCCCGGCCTATGGTTTCGTCCAAATGTGCCAACCGAATGCCGGAAAGAAAATCTTTAATATCTTCCCTTTCCCCTATTTTTCGGGTATTCAGCATAATGTAGCGGCTTTTAACGGAGCGAAGCTGGCCGCTCTTATCATCAATATCAAGCTCTATACGGCTGACACCTTTTAAGCCGTGGCCGCTTTCGCTGTAAGACACATTGCCGCGCGTTTGCAACTCAAATTGATGATGCGCATGCCCGCCCAACACCAGATGTACTTTTTTGCCGAATCGTTGCGGGATTTGTGCCAAACATTGTTTGCCGTATGCAGATCCCCCCAACAGAGAGTGATGCGCAAGCACAACCACAATATCCGGACGGAAATGTCCCTGCACTTGGCGGCAAATAGATTTGCCCAACAAATCTTCATGAATACAAATAACAGGTCCGTAAATACGAAATAAAGTTTCTTCCAAGGATTTCAAACAATCCTGTGCCACATGGACCCCGCCGCGAATCTCATTGCTTGCCAAACCGATAACGGCTATTTTTACGCCGTCTTTATCAAACATCTTATAAGGCAACAGACCCGCGGGCATTTGTCCGTTTGCATCTTTTAAATTAGCCGCCAGAACAGGCACTTTCAAGTGCGTTAACATTTCGTTTAAGGCTTCTTTGCCAAAATAGTATTCATGATTTCCCAAGGTAACGGCATCATAAGCTAAGCGGTTTAAGAGTTCTGCGCTGTATAAACCCTTGGAAAAAGTGGCTTCTTGTGATCCGTTGGAAAAGTCCCCGCTGTCCAGCAACAAATAATCTTTATCTTCCTTATTTAATAAAGAAGCTAAAGCCGCATATCCCCCCATGCCGCTGTGGTCAGGATAAAAAAAGCCATGTGCATCGCTGGTGTGAAAGATAACAGCCGTCTTACTCCAACCGCCCAAGGCAGATAATAACAAGAGAAACAAAAACACAAATTTTCTCATACCTTTATATTTTCCTAATTTCCACGCCGCACCACAAGGGTCTTTTTTCCCAGATGATTTATAGGACCTTTCCCCCAAGCTATATATTTTTGCTAAAATACAAGTATGCTATTACCGCGTATATTAACAGCCGTTATCGGCGTACCTGTCGTTTTAGCTGCCATTCACTTTGGCGGCGTGGTGTATATGGCCTTTGTGGCCTGTGTCATCGCCTTGTGCTTGTATGAGTATGGGCTGGTGTTGCGCTCCGGCAAGAAACCGGTGCACATGTTTTCTTTGGTTTTCTTCGGTCTTTTGTTGGGGATTGTTGCCATTTTGGGCCGCTATGATATTCCCTCTTTAGACAAACCCGACAATCTTTATCCCTTTACCATCAGCGTGGTGATTTTCGGGGTACTTTTGGTAGAAGTATTGACACCGCGCCGCAGTTGGGAACGTGTAACAAATACCTTTACCGGTATCTTTTTAATCCCCTGGTCTTTGGCTCATTTAATCAATATCCGCGACTTATCTCCCTACGGAGAATATTTGACTTTGTTCATGATCGTAACGGTGTGGATTTGTGACACCGGCGCGTACTTTACCGGGCGTTTTTTGGGCAGACATAAACTTAACAAAGAAGTCAGCCCCAAAAAAACCTGGGAAGGGGCCATCGGGGGTACTTTGCTTGCCGTTGGCGGGGCACTGCTGATGCGCCACCTGTTCTTGCCGGTTTTCTCTGTGCAAACCGCTGTTTATTTGGGTTTATTGGTAGCGGTTGTGGGTCAGGTATCTGACTTAGCCGAATCGGTTTTAAAACGCAGCACCGGCGTAAAAGATTCTTCTCATTTATTACCGGGCCACGGCGGCTTTTTAGACCGCTTTGACTCTTACTTACTCTTAGCCCCGGTGTTTTATTACGTAGTATTGTTTGCTTTATGAAAAATATCATCATCTTGGGTTCTACCGGTTCTATCGGCACGTCTTCTTTAAGCGTAATAGCAGGGCTTGGGCCGGACTACCGCGTTTTGGGCATGAGTGCCAACCGCAATACGGAGCTTTTTTTGCAACAAATCAATACCTTTAAGCCCCGTTTTGCTGCTGTATTGGACCCGAACGCTTACGAAACGCTAAAAAATCAAATGCCGCAAGGCACGCAATTATTACCGCCCGAAATGGAAAGTTTGACCTTTTTGGCGTCTTTGCCTTCAGCGGATTTAATTATTAACGGCCTGGTAGGTGCAGTAGGCTTTAAGCCGCTCATTGCTGCTATTAAAGCTGGAAAAACCATTGCTTTAGCCAACAAAGAGCCCATGGTCATGGCCGGCAAAATGGTAATGCAAGAGTGCCACCGCTGGAATGCCACCATTATCCCGGTGGATAGTGAGCCGTCTGCCATGTTTCAATGTATGGAAGGCACCGACGCCAGAAGCTATGATAAAGTCAACGAGTCTATATCCCGTGTTTTCTTAACCGCGTCCGGCGGTCCGTTTGCCCGCAGAACCGAAAGTTTAGACTCCGTAACCCCGGCCGAAGCCTTAAATCACCCCCGCTGGAAAATGGGCAAAAAAATTACCATAGATTCGGCTACCTTAATGAACAAAGGCTTTGAAGCCATAGAAATCATGAATTTGTTTTCACTGCCGCAAGAAAAAGTGCAGATTGTCATTCATCCGCAATCGCTCATTCACTCTGCGGTAGAATATGTAGACGGAGCCATTTTGGCGGAAATGAGTGAGCCGGATATGCGTATCCCCATTCAATATGCCATCACTTATCCCAAACGTATGCCCAGCCCCGTTAAGCCGCTTAATTTGTTCCAAGCGCAAAAGTTGGAATTTTTTGAGCCGGACTTTGACCGCTTCCCTTGCCTGGATTTGGCATTGGCGGCGCAAGAAAAGGGCAATATTTTCCCCGCTGTATTAAGTGCGGCTGATGAAGTGGCCGTAGATGCTTTCTTAAAAGAGCAAATCAAATTCACCGATATTGCCAAGCTCATATACAGCGTGCTAAAAGACACCATTGCCACTTCCACCGCGCACATTACACTTAACCAAGCGGCGGAAGCCGATGCTTGGGCCCGGGAAAAGGCCTTGGCCAATCTGGCGGAAAAGAAATACGTCAACGCTATTTTATAAGGAGTAAATATGTTGCTTTCTGCTGTTGCTGTGATTGTTGTATTAAGCCCCATTGTGCTTATTCACGAATTCGGGCATTTTTTGGCCTGCCGTTTAACAGGCATCGGCGTAAAAGAATTTTCCTTTGGATTTGGGAAAATCCTTTGGCATAAAAAATCTTCCAAAGGGACCGATTTTCAAATCCGCGCTATTCCTTTTGGCGGCTTTGTAGAGCCGGAAGGCAAAATGTTCCCCGAAGAAGGCGACACAGAGCCCCCCCAACCCAACGATTTCTCCGCCAAAAAATGGTATGCCAAGTTGTTTATGGTGGTCAACGGCGCGTTTTTTAACTATGTACTGGCCGCGATTATATTTTCTCTGCTGATTTTTTTGCGCGGAATGCCGGAGAATGACCCTGCCAAACTCGCCCCGAAAATCGGCCAAGTGGTAGCCGAATATCCTGCCGAAAAAGCAGGGCTTAAAGAATTGGACGTTATTACCGAATTAAACGAAAAACCCATTACTTCTTGGTTAGAGCTTACGCAAGCCATGCAGGAAAGAAAAGGCGATTTGCAAATTACCCTGCAACGCGGCGAAGAAACTTTGCACATTACCATTTTGGATAAAGATTTCTTACAGAGCCAGCCCAATGTTTTGGGTATTGCGGTATACAGCGAGCTTAAACCGGTGGGAGCTTGGGAGTCGGTAGGATTAGGCTTATATCAATGTTGGTATTGGACCAAATTTTCTTTAAACTCCATTTGGAAAAGCATTACCCACAAAAAAGCACCGGATTTAGCGGGGCCTATCGGCATTGTCAACATTATCCACCAATCGGTGCATAGAGGGTGGATGGATTTTGTTTTCTTAATCGGTATGCTTTCTCTGGCAGTGGGTATGTTTAACCTGTTCCCCATTCCCATATTAGACGGCGGATATGCCTTGGTGTTTTTATGGGAAGGCTTAACCGGCAAACTCCCTTCTACCAAAATGATTACGCGGGCGGCTAATATAGGCTTTTATATTTTAATGGTTTTAGTGATTTACGCGTCTTACTCCGATATTAAGCGTATTTTCTTTAAGCCAAAGGCCGCCATTGAGCAAACCCAACAAACCCAAACGCCCGCCGCCGAACCAGCGGCCGCCGCGCAGGAGAGCAAATAATGTATAAAACCAGACAAGTACAAGTAGGCCCCTACACTTTAGGAACGGGCAACCCCGTGCGCGTGCAAAGCATGTGCAATACAGATACGCGCGACGCAGCAGCCACCGCCGCACAAATTAATATGCTGGAAAATGCCGGTTGCGAAATTAACCGCGTAGCCGTACCGGATATGCAAGCGGCGCAAACCTTGGGCGAAATCAAAAAACGCATTCATACCCCCTTGGTAGCGGATATTCATTTTGATTATAAATTAGCTTTGGAAGCTATTAAACAAGGCGTAGATAAAGTGCGCATTAACCCCGGCAATATCGGCGCGATTGAAAACACCAAAGAAGTAGTCAAAGCCTGTGCCGACCACAATGTAGCCATTCGTATCGGGGTCAATGCAGGCTCTGTAAAATACCTAAAAAGTGTTGCCGGACAAGTAAATTTAACCGATGACAAATGGGCCGAAGTGATGGTGCAGGAAGCGTTGGAACAGGCCAATATTTTAGAACAATTAAATTTTAAAAATGTAGTGGTGTCTTTGAAATCGGACGATTTTGCCCGCACCTTAAAAGCCAACGAACTTTTTGCTTCCCAAAGCGATATTCCCTTGCACATCGGCCTGACCGAAGCCGGCAGTTTTTTAAGCGGTGCGGTGAAAAGCTCTATTGCGTTGGGTACGCTTTTGCAAAAAGGCATCGGCTCCACCATTCGCGTTTCTTTGACCGAAGACCCCACCTTACAAGTGCGCACCGCCTATGAAATTTTAAAAGCTTTGGGCATGAGAAAATACGGACCGAATTTGATTTCTTGCCCCACTTGCGGACGCACCCAAGTAAATGTGGCCGGTGCTGTGCGCGAATTGGAAAAACGCATTTATTCCAATAAAGACTTGCTTGCCAAATCCACCGGGCTTAAAATTGCCGTCATGGGCTGTATTGTCAACGGCCCCGGCGAAGCACGCGATGCGGACTTTGGCATTGCCGGCGGTAAAGGAGAAGGCTTATACTTTGAAAAAGGCCAAACGATGTTCAAACTCCCGCAAGAAGAATGGGTAGAATTTTTAATCAATAAAATTAACACTTGGAAGAAAGAAGAAGGAAAAGAAAATGAAACTCTCTAACTATTATGTACCTACCTTAAAAGAAGCACCCAAAGATGCGGACAATCTTTCCGCCAAACTCATGATCCGCGCGGGGCTCATTCGCAAAATGGGTAGCGGGCTGTATGAGTGGCTCCCTTTGGGCTTAAAAGTACTTAAAAAAGTAGAAAACATCGTGCGCGAAGAAATGGACCGCGCCGGAGCGTGTGAAGTATGGTTGCCGGTGGTGCAACCCAAAGAGCTTTGGGCCGAAACGGGCCGCTGGGAACATTTCGGCAATCAATTATTAAAAATTGAAGACCGCAAAAAAGCCGAATTTTGCGTAGCTCCCACCGCTGAAGAAGTCATCACGGACTTGGCCCGCAAGGACATTTCTTCTTACAAACAGCTGCCTGTTTGTTTGTATCAGTTCGGCACCAAATTCCGCGATGAAATCCGCCCGCGTTTCGGGGTGATGCGCGCCAGAGAATTTTATATGAAAGATGCCTATTCTTTCGCCGCTACGGACGAACAGGCCAATGAGTGGTATCAAAAGATGTACGATGCCTACCAACGCATTTTCAAACGCTGTGGTTTTAAATTCAAAGCTGTAGAAGCCGACACCGGTGCCATCGGCGGAAATTTCTCTCACGAATTTATGGTATTGGCCTACAATGGCGAAGATGTAATTGCCGATTGTCCGTCCTGTGATTATGCCGCCAATACCGAAAAAGCGGAAATCAAAGCACCCGCATTTAGCATTAATCAAGCCGATTTTAAAGAAATGGAAAAGAAATCCACGCCTAAAGCCTACTCCGTAGAAGACGTGGCTAAAATGCTAAATGTTGCTACGGACAAACTGATTAAACTTTTGGTTTTTACAGCTGATGGCGAGCCTGTGGTAGCCTTGGTGCGCGGGGATCATGAGTTAAACGAGCCCAAATTGCGCGCCTTGCTTAAATGCACAGAGCTTGAAAAAGCCAGCGAAGAAGTTTACACACAAATAACGGGTTCCCCTGTCGGGTTTGCCGGACCGCAAGGCCTGAAGCAACGCAACCCGAAAGTAAAAATCTATGCCGATAATTACGTCAAAGGCGTCATCAACGGCGTAGCGGGCGGCAACGAAGTGGACGTACACGTCATCAATGTCAATCCGTCGCGCGATATAGAAGTGGACGCTTATTGTGATTTGAAAATTGCTTCCGAAGGGGATTGTTGCGCCAAATGCGGTGCGCCGTTTACATTTACCCGCGGGATTGAAGTGGGCCATATTTTTAAATTAGGCACCAAGTATTCCGAAGCGATGAAAGCAGAATTTTTAACGGAAAAGCAAACGTCCGCGCCGTTTATCATGGGGTGCTATGGTATTGGCATCAGCCGCGTAGTAGCCGCCGCCATAGAGCAAAGCCATGATGATAACGGCATCATTTGGCCAGACCCGATTGCGCCGTTTAATGTGGCCTTGGTAGCTATTGATTATGACTCTAATCCCGATGTCAAAAAAGCCGCCGATGAAATGATGGAAAAATTGGAAAAGGCGGGCCTGTCTGTGCTAATGGACGAGCGCGATGAACGCCCCGGTGTGAAATTTAAAGATGCCGACCTGATGGGTATGCCGCACCGCGTGGTAATCAGCAGCAGAAGCGTCAAGGACGGACAATTTGAATACAAATCCCGCGCCGAAAAAGACGCCGTACGCAAGGATTTATCCACAATGGATAGCTTTGTGGCTGAACTAAAAAAATAACGCTTTAAAAAGCCAACAAACCCCCGAGATAATTCTTGGGGGTTTGTTTTTGGCTTACTCTCTAAGAAGATGGCTTTAATGCCTGCTCCAGGGTTTCTCTTTACCTTGTCATGAACTCTAAAAACAGACAACCGCTTATCTGACACAAGAGTCCGTTCAACAGCAATGCGCAAACACGCAAAACAAAACTCCCCCGGGTTTTCCCAGGGGATTTTTGTTTTAGTTCAATCATTTTCTTGCCATGGGCAAAGAAAACCCCCGCCTTTTGGGCGGGGGTTAGATTTATTTTACTACTCACAAACACAAGTACACGTTTCCTTATCAGGGCAGGACTCTCCAGGATATAAAGGTCCGCTTACTGTACGACTGGTACCTACCTGAGACGCAGAACAGGTGCCAGAACATTGACTATCTACCGTAGATGTTCCGCAATAGCTGCAACAATGTGCAGAAGTGCAGTCTCTCAAAGTCCAATAATAGGTCTTTGCCTTACAAGTATTGCTCGTCAACGTATATTTGCAGGTGTTAGTATTCCAAGTATACGTCTTTTTACCTGTTTGACCTGTCGGGCAAGACTCTGTATAAGACGTACCTCTGGTAGGTTGTGCCGTACAAGAGCAACTTCCCCACGAACCCCAATTACAATACGCAGTACAGGTACGTTTTTGGCTGTGATTGGAATTGGTAGTACAGGTTCGGGTTTCAGTCTCCCCTGCCGTACAAGCACTGCCATATCCGGCCGGCATAGAACAAGTACCCCAAGGACCAGGGACCCATTCTCCCGTGCTAGTATTACAGATAATGTCTCTGGTCTGCTGGCCTTTTTTGCTACAGCCACAGAGCGCCACGTTTACAGGTTTAAACTTATCACACGTACACATTCCAATACTGCAAGATCCCCAAGAACCGATTGTCCAATTTCCAGTGCTTGTATTGCAAGTAACCGTTCTGTTTTGCGTTCCGCCGTTCTTACAACCGCAAGATTGGCTGGTTGCAGGCTGCGGCTGCGGACAAGTACAATCTTCCGCAATGCTACAAGAACCCCAAGAACCAGTCGTCCAAGTGCCGGTACTCGTATTGCAAGTAACGTCTCTAGTTTGCGTACCGCCATTCTTACAACCGCAAGCTTGGCTGGTTGCAGGCTTACTGCCGTCATCGCAAGGGCAAATACTGGATATGCTACAAGTGCCCCAAGAACCAGTCGTCCAAGTGCCGGTACTTGTATTGCAAGTAACCGCTCTGGTTTGCGTTCCGCCGTTCTTACAACCGCAAGATTGGCTGGTTGCAGGCTGCGGCGGCGGACAGGTACATTCGTCCGCGATGGTACAAGTGCTCCAAGATCCAGTTGACCAAAGACCAGTCTTAGTATTACAAGTAACCGTTCTGTTTTGCGTGCCGCCATTCTTACAACCGCAAGATCGGCTTTCAGCAGGCTTGCTGGATTCACTGCATTCACAATCAGGAGGAATACTACATTCTCCCCATGCGCTGTACGACCAAGAACCGGTTGTGGTATTGCAAGAAACAGTTCTTGTCTTCGTACCTTTCCACATACAACCGCAGGTCGTGGAAGAAGAAGGTTTGAGACTTTCATCACATTCACATGCATCCGCTATACTACAAGCGCCCCAAGACCCATACGACCAAAGACCGGTAGATGTATTACAGGTTACAGTTCTGCTCTTTGTACCTTTGTTTTTACAACCGCACTTAGCAGTACTATTCAGCATGGAGTTAGGATCGCATTCACACTCATTAGAAATACTACATGCGCCCCAAGCGCCAGTTGACCAAAGACCCGTAGTAGTACTACAAGTAACCGTTCTGCTCTGCGTTCCGCCGTTCTTACAACCACAAGTTCTGGAAGTAGAAGGTTTTGGTTCAGAACAAGTACAATCTTCCGCAATGCTACAAGAACCCCAAGAGCCGGTTGTCCAACTGCCATTATTACAGGTAACACTTCGTGTTTGCGTTCCTTGGCCCAAACAACCGCAAGACCGACTGGTAGAGGGTTTGCTAGAGTCTGAGCAATTTTTTGAACAATCGCTAGAGTTTAACTGATATGCACACACGCTAGTGCTATTGTTCCAGGTATAATTATAACCGGAACCACTATAACCAGAAGGGCAACTTTCCGTATAGCCGCTTCTGCTATCGCATTTAGTCGTCCAGCCACTCCAATTACAACCATCGCAAGTGCGGGTTCTGTAAGCAGAACCTACCCCCGTGTTTTCTTTTTGGGTAGTACTTCCGCTACAAGCACAAGAAGAACAATCACTAGAAGTCAACTGATAAGCACACACACTGGTGCTACTATTCCAAGTATATTTATAACCGGAACCACTATAACCGGAAGGGCAACTTTCCGTATAGCTGCTAGGGGTAGCGGGGTCACAAATATATTTCCAATCTCCCCAATTACAGCCGTCGCAAGTGCGCGTTCTGTAAGCAGAACCCGCCCCTGTGCTTTCCCTTTGAGTCGTGTTTCCGGAGCATGCACACTGGGAACAAGTATCTGTGCTTAATTGATAATCACACACACTGGTGCTACTATTCCACTTATAAACTCTCTTTCCAGAATATCCGCTACCGCAAGATACTTCATAAGAAGCCCCTTTAGATCCGGTACTCGGGCATTTCAAGCCACTCCAACTACCCCACTGACATCCGTTACAAGTGCGAGTTTTGTACGCACTTCCCGGACCGGTATAGCTGGTTTCTGTTTCACTACCAGAGCAAGGGCAAGAGTCACAATTATTCGTACACTCACACCCACAAACGCTGGGGTTACTATTCCAAGAACAAGGATAAGATCCAAACGTTCCGGAAGCGCAAGATTTATTAGAACAGCTTCCGCTAGACGGACATACACAAGATCCATAGTTTCCCCACTGACAAGAAGAATTACAAGTACGGGTTTTATATGCACTACCAGAGCAACCGCTGGTTGATGTGCTGGTTGCCCCCGGACTGCAAGTACCTTGACCATTGCAAGTGCCATAAGAAGCCGTCCATTGTTTTGCACTTGCATTACAATAATAGGTTACACTGCGCGTACCGCAGTTGCCGCAAGACTCTGTATAGTCTTTCGGCCTTTGAGAAGACGGACAAGCTTCCGCCACACAAGTATTTTTGACATCATAAGAGCAGGTGCTCGTGTTCCACGTATAGGTAATACTACCGGTATGGTCCGCCGGACAACTTGCCGTATAGCTGGCTCCGTTCGGAGCACTGCTTGCCGGACAAGAACACGCACTCCAACTTCCCCAAGAACACGTGCCGTCACTCTTACAGGTGCGTGTTTGCGTACCATAGGTTTTACAAGTTTGTTGTTGCGTAACCCCAGGGGTACAATCACATTGAGCACAAGAACCGCTTCTATCATAGTCACAGATAGAATTATTCCAAGAATAGCTGTACTTACCGGTGTAACCACTAGGACAGGATTCTGTATAGGAACTGCCGTAAGGGGCTGTTCCACATTTACAATCGCCGTAACTGCCCCACGTACAACTGCTAGAGCACGTGCGGCTCTTACTGCCGTTACCGCTACAATTGTAGCTTGTAGAAATAGCCCCCGGGGCACAGACACCTTCCCCACTGCAAGTGCCGTAGTTGGCTTTCCATTGCCCCGTAGCCACATTACAGCTATACGTTACACTGCGCGTACCGCAGTTGCCACAGGCTTCCGTCGTGTCGGCGGGTCTTTCTTCGTGCGGACAATCGTCTTTTACGCACGTATCTTTCAAATCATATTTACACGTAGTCGTGTTCCACGTATAGGTTTTAATACCGCTATGACCATAGGCGCAAGATTCGGTATAGCTCTTTTTGCCGCCATTGGTCGGCGTACCGCAATCACACGTTTCCCAAGCGCCCCACGTACATTTATTGCTACATTCACGCCCTTGCGTACCTACTCCGTTACAAACCTGGCTGGTCGTGGCACCCGGAGCACATTCTAATTTATAGCCGCTCTTGGCACCACATTCGCCATAGACAGGCTCCCATTTGCGCTTAGCTTCATTACACTGCCAAGTAACGCTTTGCGTACCGCAACCATAGTTACAATCTTGCGTCGTCGGGCTCGGCTCTTCTTCGTGCGGGCAAGGGTCTTGCACACAGGTATTGTTTACATCGTACGTACAGGTCTTCGCGTTCCAGGTATAGTCTACACTGCCGCTGTATCCGTACGGACACGCTTCCGAATAAGATTGTTTTCCGTCATTGGTCGGCGTGCCGCAATCACACGTTTCCCATTCGCCCCATGCACATTTTTCCGTACAGGTCTTGATTTGCGTGCCTACATTATTACAGCCTTGGCTACGCGTCGCACCGGGAGCACATTCTTCGGAATAACCGCTCTTAGTCGTACATTCCCCATACACAGGTATCCATTCTTTGGCTGTTGCGCTACATTCATATTCCACCACTTGTGTACCGCAACCAAAGCGGCAATCCGTCGTTTCGGCTTCGGGTTTTTCTCCCGGGCAGGGCGGTTTAGGAACACATTGGCCCTCTTCCCCATTCCAAATTTCGGTGGCCGGGTTACAACATTTGGCCTGATTCGGGCGGTTCGTACAAGAGTTCGCATCGCACTCTTCTATGTGAGAGTCATAATAGGTTTGGCAAGTACAGGCGTTCGGATTAATTTCACAAGCCGTTAACGCTACGCACTTACTGCCGTCCCACTTTTCTTTGGTTACGTCACAGCATTTTTCTTGATTGGGATTGTTCGTACAAGAGTTCGCATCGCATTGTTCATAGTGTGACTCCGCATACGTAGGACATTTACACGTTCCCGCATATAAACTACACAAATCTACGCATTTCCCGCCACTCCATTCTTGGCTGGACGTACAACATTTTTGTTGGTTCGGATTGTTCGTACACGAATCTTCGGCACATTCTTCGTAGTGCGATGAAGCATACGTTTTACATTTACAGCTGTTCGGCGCCGTGGCACAATAGTCTATACATTTGCCACCTTCCCAAATCTCGTTGCCTACACAGCATTTTTTTTGGTTCGGATTGTTCGTACAAGAATCAGGACTGCATTTCTCATAGTTCGCACTCGCAAACGTGCTACACGCACAAGAGTTCGGCGTCTTTTCACATGGCGTCAACTCTACACATTTGCTCCC
>JAFVWP010000110.1 GCA_017501565.1 Elusimicrobiaceae bacterium
CCTCGCCGGATTTCGGCGGAACTAAAGCCAGCAATACTTCTTTTAACACTTCCGTCCACTCTTTGCCGACTACTATTACTTTTTCAGCCTTTTCTTTTTCCCCCCAATCAAAAAAACTTTTAGGAGTTAATAAAGAATACTGCGCGCCTTTCTTTTGGTCAGCTTGGGCAGAAGCTACAAAATAAAATTTTTTCCCTTCGTATTGGTAAAGCAAATATAGTTGGTTTTTCCACAAAGACACTTGTTGCGGTAAAAGTTGATGCGCCTGAATAGCGCCCATCAATTGCCGTTTTTTGGGTGGGTTGGCGGCACAAGCACATAACAAAACCGCCGTCAAAGAGAGAACAAATAAACGTAGAAAGGAAACTTTTTTCATATATTCTATTTTATCAAAAGGAATAGGCAGACGAAAAATTTTATTGAAATTTTAAAAAAATTAAATATACTAATAAGGAGTTGTTCTTCTACACTTCATTTTTCAGCAAGGAGCCGCAAATGAAAATTACCTTTGAAGGAAACAAAAAGGTGAAAGTTCGCGTCAAAAATTTTGATGTTTGGACAGACCAACCCATAGAACAAGGCGGGGACGCTTCCGCCCCTACGCCCATTGATTTATTCTTGGCGTCACTAGGCAGTTGTTGTGGTGTTTTTGTATTGCATTTTTTAAAGCAACACAGCTTGCCGGAAAATGTATATTTGACGTTGGAACCGATATGGAATATCAATGACTATGTAATTGAAAAGATTAATGTTACCATTCATACCCCGGCAGACTTTCCGCCAAAGTATGAAAATGCCCTGATAGAAGTGGCCAAACGATGCCTGGTAGCACGCCACGTAAAAATTGAGCATCATATTTCTTTAGAAAAACAAGCCTAAAAAAACCCCGCCTGAAGGCGGGGTTTTCTATGTAAAAATACATTACTAGCTTCTGGCGGCTTGAGCCAACGTTTCTTCAGCCAAATATGCCGCTTGCGCTTGGGCATATTCTTCTACCACCCTTTCTAAAAAGGCTTGTTCGGTGGTGCCGTTTTCGTGGGCTTGGGCCAAGAATTGATTGAATAAATACAATTCCGCACCCATAGATACTTGGTCAAAATCGCTGCGTCTAACGGCTTCATGCATAATATTAGAAGGCATATAGACCAACAACTGCGGCGTATTTTTTACCACATTCAAATAAGCATCGCGCTGTTGCACGGAGCTGGCTAAGGCGGCGGCATTTTCAGCACTATGGTCTTCTTCGTCCAAACGGGCCAACAATCCTTCCACCGCTTCCATACCGCCTACTACCAAAATAGCAGTCAATAAAGAACCATGGGAAATACGGCGCAACAAGTTTTCCACTTTCAAACCGGAGCGCACATTGCGGCTTAAGCGGCTTTTCAACACTTCTGTAAATTCGCCGGAATGTTCACGCAAAAGCATACGGGTTTGGGCGCGGGCTTCTTTGGCTACTTCAATATCGCGCAACAAAGCTTGTTTTCCGGCTTGGTCCAAGCTATGGCGTTTACCGAATTTCTCACGCACAACGTCCATACTTTCCTGGTAGCGCAAATATCCTTCCAAAAGGCCCGGGGTTACCATCGGCAAGCCTTTGGTGGGTTTATATTTTTCCATTTCGGTTTTGTTTTCGCGTAAAAATTCTTGCAACAAACCTTCCAAAGACATTTTATCTTTTGTATAAATAGTACGTTCCATGACCCAGGCTAATTTGGGATAGTCGCGGCTGAGCACTTTGGTGGCGCGCCCGGTCCAACCGCCTACTAAACCTCTGTAATATTCCGGGTTTACCCAAGAAACAATTTTACCTTCCTGGTATTTCAACAAAGCCCCTCTTTCAATGACGGCTTTTTTGCCGCTATCGGTAATCAAATACCCTTCTTGCGGGGCTAAGCGGTATTCGGCTAATTTGCTGGGGCCGTCGTCTTTGAGATGCTCCAACACAATGTTTTGCAACATTTTTTCAGGCACTAAAGCGTAATCCACCCCTTGCGGAACGGGTTCACTAAGCATTTGTAACAAAAGTTTAGCTTCCGCGCGGGCAGAAACTTCGGGCACATAAGTAGGGGTACGCACCCCCGGCACTTCTATTTCCGCTCCGTTAGACATGACAAATCTGTCCACAAAAGCACCCAAACGCATTTTTTCTACCGCAACAGACTTTCCGGCGCGGTAATGGCGCACCAAAACATCACCGACATTGACATCTATAATATTTGTTTTTCCCGAAAGATGCTCCATGATATAACCGCTATAATTGCTTTGCACCGCTTCTGCATAACGGAAAGGACGCACGGATGCGCTCTCTACCGCATTGGAGCCGCGGGCGACACTTACTTTCCCTTCCGGCAGGCGGCTGATCTCTGCGGTGGAACCATCGCGGGCTACCACCCACATGGGAGAACCAATCTCTTCAAAAGCAACATTGGTTAAATTTAAACGTTTTCCGGCCCAAACATTGGCGCTTGTTAATCCGACACAAGCACACAATAAAAAGGCTGTTAGTGTTTTTTTCATCATAAATCTCCACAAAAAGATATTGCTACTCTTAAAGAATAATTCTTTATTCCCCCATTCAACAAGGGTCCTTGGGCCTATTTTTAAAACACCAAAGGACCTATCTTTTTTAGGACTTAAAAAACCCCCGCTTTTGCGGGGGGTAGATTAAGCCAATAATTTTTTGATGGTGGTTGCCAAACGTTGTATCCCTTCGGTAATTTGCTGTGGGCTTGAATAAGAAAAATTCAAACGCAAATCATTGTATTTGGCATCGCGGGCCGGGTAAAAATCCACCCCCGCCACATAGGCCACATGCTCTTGCAAAGAAAGCTTTAGCATTTCTTGCGCATTGATGTGTTCGGGCAAGGTAACCCACAGGAATAATCCGCCTTCCGGCTTGGTCCACGTCACTTCCTTGGGCATATACTTTTCCAACATTTCTAACATCAAATCACGTTTTTGGCGGTACACTTTTACCACTTCTTGAATATGGGTAAACAAATGCCCGCTCTTTAAATACTCCGCCGCCGCCAATTGCAACATCGGCGAGGTGCACAAATCAATAGCCTGTTTTAAGATGACATATTTTTGGATTACTTCTTTCGGAGCCACCACATAACCTAAGCGAAACCCCGGCACAAAGACCTTGGAAAAAGTAAACAGGGTAATTACATTGCCGCGGCCTTGGTCCAATTTATAAAAAGTTTTAGGAGCGATCCCTTCAAAACGCACTTGGCGGTATGGGGAATCTTCTACAATCAGAGTGCCGTATTTTTCCGCTAATTTCAAAATTTCCAAACGACGGCTTTCGGGAATCGTCAACCCGTTAGGGTTTTGGAAATCAGGCACCAAATAAATAAATTTACACACGCGGCCCGCTTCTTGCAACTCTTTCAAACGCGCTTCTATGGCAGAAGGAATCACGCCTTGCTCATCACTTTGCGCGCCGAACACATCGGCCCCGGCGGCAGAAAATGCCTGCAAGGCCCCCAAATAAGTAGGAGAAGAAGTAATAATCGCATCGCCGCGGTCCAAGAAAATGCGAGCCGTCATATCCAAACCCTGTTGGGAAGCAGACACTACCAAAATTTCTTCTGTTGCAGCATCAATATCTTCACTATCTTTTAATAGTTTTACCAATTGGTTTTTTAAGGCGGTTTGGCCTTCCGTCGTGCCGTATTGCAAAGCTTCGCGCGGCGTGTTTTGCATAACATTTTGCATGGCTTGTGCTACTTCTTTTTCCGGAAATAAATTCGGGTCCGGCAAACCGCCGGCAAAAGAAATAATTTCCGGTTTGGCAATAATTTTTAAAAGTTCGCGAATGGCAGAAGCTTTCATGCTGTTGGCCGTTTCGGAATATAATTTATTGTAATCCATCTTTCTGCTCCTGTAAAAGAGTTTCCAAACACTACTTGATAAACTCAATAATTTTAAGGCTTAAATCTTTGCTGGGTACGGAATGGGTCAAAGCTCCGCTGGAAATCACGTCCGGCTTGGCTTGGCAATAGTCTGCTAAGTTGGCCTTGTTAATTCCGCCCGAAATTTCCACCAATGCCCGCCCGCCGATGAGCTTTACCGCTTCTGCGGCTTGAGCAGGAGTCATATTATCCAACATAATAATATCGGCTCCGGCGGCCAAGGCTTCGTTAATCTCTTCGGTATTGGTTACTTCTACTTCTATTTTAGGCGTATGCCCGATAGCGTTTTTGATGCGTTGCACCGCAGCCGTAATAGAACCGGCGGCGGCAATGTGATTGTCTTTAATCATCACGCTGTCTGCCAAAGACATTCTGTGATTGCGCGCGCCGCCGCAACGAACGGCATATTTATCCAATTTGCGCATACCCGGCTGACTTTTGCGCGTATCCACAATCATCACGCCGTAAGGTTTGGCAATATCGGCATATTCCCGGCTGGCGGTGGCAATACCGCTCATGCGTTGCATAAAATTCAGCGCGGTGCGCTCCGCTTTTAAAATGCTCAAAGTAGCGCCTTGTAAGGCCAATACTTTTTCGCCTTTTTTCACCCATTCTCCTTCTTTTTTCAAAGGGATAAATTCTAATTTTTCATCTACCAGCCAGAATGTCTGGCGGGCTATTTCCAAACCGCAAAAAACCAAATCTTCTTTTGCCACAATTTCCGCGCGTGCGCGGTCTTGCGCCGTAAAAATATTATCGGAAGTAATATCTCCCAAACCTAAATCTTCTTCTAAAGCCAGCTTTACAATTTTTTCAATAATCATCGGGTCCACTCAAACATATTTTGTATTGATTTTTTTGCCTGTGTTATAACGTCTTCGCTTAAAATGACCTTTTGCGCTGGCATAGGGGCCACCAACGCCTGTAATGTATTTTGCAAGGTATTTTGTTTCATATAATCACAGACACCAAACGGCCAAATAAACGTTTTATCCGCGTGGGCCGATTCTAGGCGGTTCACCAATCCATGTTCGGTCAACAGGGCAAATAATTTTTTGTCACTTCGGGCCACATATTCTTGCATACCTTTTGTACTGCCTACATAATCACACACGGCACACACGTCCGGCAGACATTCCGGGTGGCACAAGACTTCAATGCCCGGATATCGACGGCGCAAATCGGCTACTTGATGGGCAGAATATTGTTTATGCACATAACAACTGCCCCCCGCAGAAATAATTTTTTTAGGGGTGCCACGGCGCACCAATTCATTTTCCAGATTTTTAGCCATCAGTAAATCAGGTACAAAAATTAATTCTTTCTCCGGCAAGCGTTGGGCAATGTCAAATACGTTGGAAGAGGTTACGCAAATATCACTTTGTGCTTTAACGGCGGCGCTGCTGTTGATATAGCACAAGACAGGCACACCGGGATATTGTTTTTTTAAATTCTTTACTTCATCAGCCGTAATAGCATCGGCCAATGTGCACCCCGCTTTACCGGCGGGAATGATTACTTCTTTAGCGGGGTTTAATATTTTGGCTGTTTCGGCCATAAACCAAACTCCGGCAAAAATAATTTTTTCTTCTTTTACTTCTTGCGCCTTGGCACTTAAAGCATAAGAGTCTCCGCTGAAATCAGCCACCCCCAAAGCCAACTCCGGCAACGTATAGCTATGCGCTAAAATAATGGCATTTTGTTCTTTTTTGATTTGATTGACAGCCAAGGTATAAGGGGCAATTTGCAAGCAGTCCGGGGCGGTATATTTTTCTCCGTTATCACGCGTCACGGAACCGAGAAGCCCATAGAGTCTATGGGCTTCTTGTTCCAAAAGTGCTTTGTACCCCGCCTGAAAAGGCATGTTACAGCGTTTCCTCTGTGCTTTCTTCTACGGCAGCTTCCGCATCATCGGGCAAGCCTTCTTGGTCCGTTACCGGGGCGGATACATCGGCCGGCATAGGATTGCCTTCGCCGTCTACCACCGTTTTTTGCACGTTCATTTTGCGGGCCGGCTTTTCGGCGGTTTTGCGGGCCGAGCTTTGAATATAAGAAGCACCGCCCACTTGGTCTTCATAAGAGGACACGCGGTCATAGCTATCGTTCGGGACCACCAGGTTGTCAAACTCTTGGTCCACAATTTGATACTTAGAGTATTGGTCCGTCAAAGATTGCGCGGTGTCTTCTTGTTTTTTATTGGAAGAAGAACAACCTACGGCAAACGCGCCCAATACGGCAAACAAAAAAAGTTTTTTCATACACCCGTCTCCTTTTTACTGCATAGTAATACTACCAACATTGTATAAATTATTTTCTGTTATAGGCTAGTATTTTTTTACATACGGCCCAAAACGATATTTGCTACAATAAAAGCCGTACCTTTTTTATACCGAACTTATTGGAGTAAAGATTATGGAAACATTGTTGCATTACATCAATGTCCTCAATGGTTTTATTTGGGGACCGCCGATGATTGTGTTAATTTTCGGCCTGAGTATTTATTTTACTTTTCAATTGGGGTTTATCCAAAAATATACTTTTAAAGCCATTGCTCTATCGGTAAAAAAAGATGAAGGGGAAGGCACCGTCAGCAGTTTTGCATCTTTAGCCATGATGATTGGCGCGACGGTAGGCACCGGAAGTATTTTAGGTGTTACTACCGCAGTGGCTGAAGGAGGCCCGGGGGCTGTATTTTGGATGATTGTAGCCGGCATATTCAATTTTGCCGTAAAGTATTGCGAGTGTTCCGCCGCCGTAAAATACCGCGTTCGCCGCGCCGGGGAATATGTAGGCGGCCCGATGTACGTGATGACACGCGTACTGAAAATGAAATGGCTGGCGGCAGTTTTTGCCATCGGTACGATTTGTATGGCATTGTCAGCCGGAGCCGCCTTGCAAGCCAATTCCATTGCCGATGTTTTGCGCGAAGGATACAGCGTCAACCCTTGGTGGGTGGCTATTTTGGTTTCCGGCTTTGCGGCTATTGTAACCATCGGCGGGGTCAAACGCATTGCGGCTTATTCCGAATGGTTGGTCCCCATTATGGGCGGAGCGTATTTATTGATTTCTTTGGCGATTCTGTGCATCAATTTCCAAAAAATCCCCCACGCTCTTTGGTTGATTGTTTCTTGCGCTTTTACGGGCAAAGCCGCCATAGGCGGGGCCGCCGGAGTGTGTGTGATGGCTCTTTTTAAAGCAGCCCTTAACGCCATTAGTTTAGGTGTGTCGCGCAGTGTAATGAGCACCGAAGCGGGCTTAGGCAGTGCCGCTATTGCCGCCTCGGCCGCCAAAACGCAAAGTGCCAGCAAAATGGCTATTATTTCCGCCACATCGGTTTTTTGGACTCTATTTATTTGCTTATTGTCCGGGTTGGTTATTGTATCTGCCGGAGATTGGCAAAACCCCAACGTATTCGCGGCAGATTTGTGCAACAGCGCGTTTAAACAAGTTCCGTTTTTAGGGACCCCTGTTTTAACTTTTTCGTTGATTATCTTTTCTTTTACAACGTTAATCGGTTGGTCTTATTACGGAGAAAAAGCACTCCAATTCTTAATTGGTAACCGCTTATCCAAAACCTGGAGAGTTTTCTACCTGCTTATCTGCCTTATCGGCGGCGGGTTGGGAACGGCATTTTCTTTAAATTGGACCATTTCCCCCGATGCTTTTGAAGTAGGGTTAAGCACCCGCTTTATGTGGGGGCTCACCGTTTTAATGATGACGCTGATGACGTTGCCCAACTTGTATATGTTGTGGAGAATCCGTCATAAAATTAAAAAAGAAACCTTACGGAATTTGAAAAAAGTATTCTAAAAAAACCCGCCTTTGAAAAGGCGGGTTTTTTAGATTTAACTTTTATCGGTTGCTGATATTTTGCAAGTCTTTGGCAAGCATTGCTTTGGCCAAAGCCCTATCGGTGGCAATAAGCTCCAACTGCATTTGCAAATCTTTCGGGTCTTGCGTAGCTAACGTTTCTAATTGTTCGGAAATATCGCGGCAGATCTGCATCAAACGTTCGGAAGAAGCAAACATTTCTTCTTCTTGCGCAGTAGTATTCCAAGCTAAAGACCAATCTTTCAACACACGCTGGGCGATTTTTTCTTCTTGGGCATTGCTCGGCTGTGCCAACACCAATCCCAATAACACCACCGGCAAAACACGAATCCCTTTTCTTCCTACACTGCCCAACGTACGGCGCGCCACAAACTTACCGCTTCCTTCTTTGACGGGCATAACCAAATAGGTTAAATTTTCATTACGTAAAGACGTGCAAATTCGCTCTTTTATTTTAGAATTAAGCCCCAAGCGGCGTTGTAAAAATTGGGTATCCCCTTTTAATACACTTTCCCGAATGGTCGGCGGCAGTTTATCCAACTCTTCCAACACGATTTGATGTACTGCTTTTACAAAATTTTCTTCCTGCCCCGGGCGCACTCTGTATAAAAGGCCTTTAACGGCAGAGCCGTCGGGCATAATTTTATAGTGGCGGTATAAATTGCTGACTTGGTAGGTATATTTTTCGGCATAGGCAGCTACATCAAACACTTGCTCCACCATTTTAGGATTTGCCGAAGCCGTCGCTTTGGCGGCCGCATTTTCTACGGATTTTTCCACCATTTCTTCCCCGGTTTCTTTGGCAACGGAAGAGATAGCCGAAGAGCGATATAAATTCCAAATACCAAGGCCGGAAGCTATCAATGCGCCCAAGCTGACCCAACCGCCGGCACCTTTCCAAATATTTTCATCAATACTTTCTTCTATTTTTTGGGCATTAGCCTGCATTTTCTTTTTTAAAATCTGATACTCACTTTGTTGCGCAAAAACACAAGTGGATTGCCCCATTAAAAACACAGATAAAAAAACGGATACGGCTTTTGTCAATTTAAGATTCATAGTTCCTCCATATCCTTATTTTGCTAAATAACCCGCTACGGCACAAGGGCCCTTAGACCTAAAATAACTCTAGGTCTAAAGGCCCCATTAAAAAAAGGGTTTATTTTCCGGTAACTTGTTGGGAGCCGGGCTGGCTCTTGACAGCCACGGCCGAAAGGGCTTCCGTGCCGAAATTGCGCCCGGCCGGCTGTTGGAAAGGATACAACTCAAATTCTTCCATCACCGAATATAAATGGTCAAACACATCGGATTGAATACCTTCGTATTTTTCCCACTCGGTCGTAGAAGTAAAACAATAAATCTCTAACGGAAGCCCCGCCGTAGTGGGGGCCAATTGGCGCACCATACAGGTTTGGTTATGGTCAATGGTGGGCAAGCTGCTCAAATAAGCTACGGCATATTGGCGGAAAGTGCCGATATTGGTCAGATGGCGGCCGTTGAGTACGCTTTCTTTATTGCCATGCGTTTGATTAAAAGCCGTTATTTCAGCTACTTTATCTTCCAAATAAGCGGAAATTAATTTAATTTTTTTCAGACGTTTCAGCAAATCTTTATCTAAAAACTTAATCGTTTCTACGTCTATATTAATGGAACGTTTGATACGGCGGGCCCCGCTTTGAAACATACCGCTCCAATTTTGAAACGGACGGGAAACCAAATCATAAGCGGGCACATTCACGATGGTATTGTCAAAGTTTTGTACGCGCACCGTTGTCAACGTAATATCGGTTACGGTGCCGTCTGCCCCGTGCGATTCCATGGTGATCCAATCCCCTATTTTCAGCAAGCGGTTACTGGCCAGCTGTATCCCGGCGGCAAAGCCCAAAATAGGGTCTTTGAAAATCAACATAAACACTGCCGCCGCGGCAGACAAACCGGTAATTACATACATCGGTTTTTTACTGATAAGAATAGATACAATCACCAGCGCACCGAGCAAATAAACCACTATTTTGCCCGCTTGAAATACCCCGCGCAAAGGGATATTAGGGTTTTTGCCGTATAGATAATCCAAGATATTTATCACGCTGGTCGCCAAGAACATAAAACAGCTGACCACATAAATCCCCACCACCCGCGTAAACAACGGCCCGACAAAGGCGGCATCTTTGGGTACAAACAAAACAAATAAGTGAATAGCCGCAATGGCAGAAATTACATATCCGGCAATACCCAGAAACCGGGCGCTTTTCATGGCCCCTAACAAACGCGGAAAACGAGATGAAATAAAAGAAGAATCAAAGAAAAGGTGAATA
The DNA here is from genome assembly GCA_017501565.1 of Elusimicrobiaceae bacterium. Classification (GTDB taxonomy): domain Bacteria; phylum Elusimicrobiota; class Elusimicrobia; order Elusimicrobiales; family Elusimicrobiaceae; genus Avelusimicrobium. The sequence continues at coordinate 10,067 of JAFVWP010000110.1, forward strand.
ATACATTTAAAGACTTTGGCCACCAGAAAAATAACCCCTACAAACAAAAGAACACTCAACAACTCCGCCACAAAAGTACGAACATTTATAGTTAAGAAACGCACCGGCTCCAACCATTGAAAAAGTATTTCTGCTAACATTCTTCCTC
>JAFVWP010000111.1 GCA_017501565.1 Elusimicrobiaceae bacterium
ATAATTAACACTACTACCAAAAGTTCTATCAACGTAAAACCTTTCTTCATTTCTTTCTCCTTATTTTAGTTTTTGCTACATTTTTTCCGTCCGAAAAATTGTAGCAAAAAAAAAAAATGAGTCAAGCTTTTTCTTTTTACCCGACGGGAGAGTGTTACTTTTTTTCATCGCAAAAAAAGTAACCAAAAAAGCTAGCCGATACCCCAAACCAAAATACCTGCTTTTTAGGCTGTTTTGTAAACTCGTAAAAAACTACTCAAACATACAAAACATTTTTTCCTAAAAAACAGGTATTTTGACTACGTTTGTAATATCGGCACTTCAACAACAAAAGTTGTTGTCGTTCGTAATAACTGAAAAATAATTGCTCATAGCATGATTTTTCAGATTTATGATTTATTGGCTCCGCTAGTTGCCAAGGCAAGTACTGACAGGTGCGGCGAAGGCAAGGCGGAGTCAAGAAACTTAAATATGGAAAATCGTTTGCCCAAAATCAGACACACGCCTGAAGAAGCCGTTTTTATCGCAAAAAAACACCGCGTAAAACTTTATACGCGGTGTCTATCAGCAAAACAAACAAGAATTTGTCTAAAAAGACCAATGCGGAGTGAAGGTATCCCCCGGTAAATTTGCCACCAAGTGCGGCGCACTGCCGTCCGAATCCATCACATACAGCTTGCGGCGGCCGCCGTCTCTGGTGCTGGTAAAGGCGATAAATCTGCCGTCGGGGGACCAGGTCGGGTCTTCGTTAGAGCCGGCATCGGTGGTTAAGCGGCGCAGTTGCGTACCTGTCAAATCCACCAAGAAAATATCAAACGGGTGGTACGGAGATTCGCGCCCCGCAAACACAATCCATTCCCCGGTGGGAGACCATTGCGGGCTGTCGGACCAGTTGAAATTTTTGGTCAGCGGGCGGGTTTGCCCGGTGGAAAGCTCCATTACATAAATTTGCGGGTTACCCGCGCGGTTGGATACAAAGGTAATGTATTTCCCGTCCGGAGAGTAAGACGGAGAGCCGTCCACGGAGTGGCGGTTGGTAATTTGCTTTTTCTCTCCGGTTTCCAAATTATAAATATAAATGCTCGGGTTCGGACCGCTGGAGCTGGTAAATACCAAGGCCTTTCCGTCCGGAGATACCCCCCCGATCAAAGACAAACCTTTACGCAAAATAACCGGGGCAATTTTGCCGGCTTTTAAGTCAATGGCAAAAATATCCGGGTTTTTATAGCGGTAGGTAGTATAATAAATGCGGCCGTCTTTGCTCCAACGCGGCAATAAAGAAATACTGCGGTCATTGGTCAGTTTTTTCAGGTTTTGTCCGTCATAGTCCACTACATAAATTTCTTTATGCTTGGTAGAATTGTTGGCAAAAGCAATTTTAGTATCGGCAATACCGCGCCGCCCGGTCAGTGTTTGGATAATCTGGTCCGCCGCCAAGTGAGATAACCGGCGCAAGCTGGTCTCATTGCCTTTAAACGCTTTGGCAAAAACAGGGGCCCTGGTGGCTACGTCATACACATAAAGTTTAATGGTATAGTATGGCTCTTCAAAAACAATATCCCCGCCAATCATATAATTGGCGCGTTTTTTGGACCAGCCTTTTAAGGTATCTTTCAAATTTTTGGCATCAAATTCAGGGCCGTCTTCAGACACATCAAAATAGCGTCCGTACAAAATATCGGCCCGCAAGGTATCATGCACCACTTGCGCGGCGTTTTGAGCCGTTTGCGCAGCTGTAAAAGCCGGCATGGCAATCATCGGCAAGCGTTTTCCGCCGCTGGACGTAATACCGATGTAAACGTCCGTTTTAGGCGCGGCAAACGCTATCCCCGCACCGCACAACCCAAGCAGGGCTGAGAGCAAAAGGTTCATTATTTTTTTCATGGCTTTTGATTATAATTGGGCCAATTCTTCTTTGGCCAGACGGGCCTCCGGGCTGGTCCCGAAGTCCTGCACGACGGAATTTAAGTAACGTTTGGCTTCTTCCGTCTTGCCTAAAGGAATAATACTGCGCGCGTATTTCAAGCGGGCGGTAGGTACGATTTTGCTTTCCGGAAACTTTTGCAAAGCCGTAGCATACGCAATAGCGGCAGGCTTGGCTTGCTCTTGGGCAAAATAAGCATCACCTAAATAAATATAGGCTTGTTCTACATTTTCCCCTTCCGGATATTTTTCAATATAAAGCTTAAAGCCGCTCACAGCCATATCATAGGCTTGTTTATTCAAGTGATTTTTGGCTTCGTTAAAAATGTCAGACGGAAGCAACACTTTCTTTTCCGCTTCCCCTTCGGGGCCTTTGGCGGATTTTACGGCGGCGTCTATATCATCAAGTTTAGTGGAAAGATTAAAAATCTGGGCATCTAATTGGGAAAGGTTCTCATTAGATACGGCCAAGTTTTGGTTCAGCTCTTCCATTTTGGTAGCTAACTCGGCCTGGTTTACCTGCATAACGGCTAAAGTGTCATTGAGCTCTTTGAGTTGCAATTTCAGCGTCCCCATATCGCGCTCGCTGGCAATGCAGCCGGACAACAAAAGGCCCAAACTGCCTAAACAAAAGATTTTAAGGTTTCTGTTCATATCAGTTCGGGCCCCTTTTACAAATAGAATTAGTTAGCCGTCAACACGGTATCAGCGCGGCGGTTTTTGGCCCAGCAAGATTGGGTGCCTTCGTAGCAAACCGGTTTTTCTTTACCATAAGAAACAGTGCTGATTTTGTTGGCGGGAATGCCCAAACGAACGTAGTAAGCTTTTACTTCGTTGGCTCTTTTTTCGCCCAAAGCGATATTGTAAGCAATGGTGCCTCTGTCATCGCAGTTACCTTCTACAACTACTTTGTAGTCAGAACCGGCGGCTTTGATGGCTTGCGCATTGGCTTCTACAATTTTGCGGGCTTCGGCAGTCAAAGTGGATTTGTCCAGCGCGAAGTGTACCACACCCAAGGATACTTGGGCAGGAATGGCTTCCGTCACAGTGGTTTCTTCCAATACCATTTCGGTAGAGGTAGCATTATCCAAGGTAACATCAGCGTTGGCATCGTCTTTGACGTTTTTGCTGCAGGCGGTCAAGCCGGCGGCCAAAGCGAGCACTAAGGTCAGTTTCAACAAGTTCTTCATTTGTGTGTCTCCATGTTGCATTATAGATTTATTTCTACACATAAATAATAGCAGACTTTGGCGCTTGCGGTCAACCATTTCTAGGGCGAAAACAACCCCCACTCTCCCCCCCACATTATTTATGTGTCCCTTTCATTCTATATAATATCGCTTGTTTACAGACAAGTGTCATTTTATATTAGAAAAGCCAAGCCCCCTAAAAATCCGGGGCTTGGCTTTATAAAACAAAGTTGCTGTGCTTATTTGCTCAAAAGCTCCACCAAGATTTCATTCATTCTCTTGGGGTTGGCTTTTCCTTTGCTTTTGCGCATGACAGAGCCGACCAAAGCCCCCACAGCGGCGCGGTTGCCTTTTTTGAAGTCGGCCACAGCTTTCGGTGCTTCGGCAATGGCTTCTTGTGCCCAGGCAAAAAGTTGGCCTTCATCGCTGACTTGGGAAAGCCCCATCTTTTCCACCAAGACACCCGCTTTTTCTCCGGTTTTATACATTTGTTCAAAAACGGATTTGGCTTGATTGCGGGAAATTTTGCCACTTTCCACCAAGCCGATCAGCTCTGCCAAATCAGGCGCGGCAATCGGGCTTTGGCTCATTTCTTTTTTATCGGCGTTTAAGAAGCCCATCAAATCGGTCGTAATCCAATTGGCCGCCGCTTTGGCAGGAGCCCCGGCGGCTAATACTGCTTCAAAATATTCTGCCGTGGCCCGCGTCAGCGTTAACACACCCGCATCATAGCCGGACAAACCCAAAGCCATAAATTTGGCTTCTTTGGCGGCCGGCAACTCCGGCATTTCGGCGCGTAATTCTTCCAAACGTTCCTTGCGCAATACCAAAGGCGGCAAATCCGGCTCCGGGAAATAGCGGTAATCCAAGGCATCTTCTTTAGAACGCATGGCTTTGGTTACGTTTTTCTCTTTATCCCACAACAGCGTTTGCTGAATCACTTTTTCGCCCTTGTTTAAAACTTCCGTTTGACGGGCAATTTCAAAGTTAATAGCATCGCGCACGGCTTTGAAAGAGTTTAGATTTTTAATTTCCGTGCGGGTGCCGAACGCTTCTTGCCCCACCGGACGCAAAGAAACGTTCACGTCCACGCGCAGTTCGCCTTTTTCCATATCGCAGTTAGATGCGTCCACCCATTGCATCAGACGTTTAATTTCCGTCAAATACGCATAGGCTTCATCGGCAGAGCGCAGATCCGGCATAGAAACAATTTCCAACAACGGACAGCCCGCCCGGTTAAAATCCACCAATGAGTAATCCGCGCAGTGCGAAGATTTGGCGGCATCTTCTTCCAAATGGGCATGGTGAATGCCTATTTTTTTCTTTTGCAAATTATCTTTAGGACCGAAAGTAATTTCAATTTCGCCGCGGCCGTTGACCGGGTGATTGTTTTGGGTAATTTGGTATCCTTTGGGCAAATCCGGATAAAAATAATGTTTGCGCTCAAAAGAAGACACTTCATTGATTTGGCAACCCATCGCCAAACCGGCGCGTACACCCAAACGTACGGCCCCCAAATTCATCACCGGCAAAGTGCCGGGTTGACCGCTGCAACGCGGACAAATTTCACTATTCGGGCCGGAGCTTTCGTCCATGCCGTTGGGGCAAGTGCAAAACATTTTGGTTTTGCTTGCCAATTGTACATGTATTTCAAGACCGATAACAGGTTCAAATTGTGTTGTCACTTTGTTTTTTCTCCTAAAATACTATAATATCAAATATGTTTTGCATTTTTAAGACCACTTCTTATAAAAAGGGTGCCGCCTTGGCGGTGGGAGCAACGGCTTTTTGGAAAATGGCTTCCTTTGCCAGCAGCATTTTAATAGCCCTTTATTTCGGAGCTACCGCCGATACGGATATTTATTTTTATCTGATTATGCTGGTAGGCTTCGGGATTACGTTTATGCAAAAATTAAACGGAAGTGTCTTAATTCCGGAAGCTATGTTTTTGGCCGAACAGGACGAAAACCAAAGCCGCCGTTTTTTAACTTTAGGTTTTTATTTTTATGTTCTTTTAGGGCTTGCGTTGGGGGTTTTGGGGCTTTTGGTGCCGGTGCAGTTGGTGGGGCTTTTTTCCCGCTTTGACAGCACTTTGCTTGCGCAAGAACAAATCTTACTTTGTGCGGCCTTCTTTTGGTTTGCCACCAACTTGGTATATTATTATTTAATTGCCGTGGCGGAAATGCATAAATTTTTTGCCACGGCTTTATTGGGGCCGCTCAATGCACTCTGCCCGCTTCTCAGCTTAATTTTATTAGGAAAATCCGTCGGTATTATCAGTATGTTGTACGGATTTTTGGCGGCGAATGTATTGCAAATCGGCTTATTGATGTGGCTACTGCATAAAAAACTGCATTGGGATTTTACGCCCCGCCCCTGTACCATTCACCCCAGAGCCAAAAAAAATATGCTCAGCGGACAAACATTAGCCATCATAGACATCGTAAATAATTTATTGCCGGTTTATTTAATCAGCGGTATGAACAGCGGGTTGGTCAGTGCATTGAGTTATTGCAAACAACTTACCGATTCTCCTACCGAAATCATTACGATCCGCGTAGCCAATGTATCTAAAATTGAAATGACGGAAAACGCCGCTAAAGGACAGGTAAATGTATTTAATAAAAACTTTTTATCTACGCATCACCTATTACTTTTTATCTTAACGCCGTTGGCCGTTTTCAGCGCTTATTTTGCCTTGGATATTATCGCTCTTTTCTTCTTGCGGGGAGAATTTTCTCTGCAAGACGCGGCCGACACGGCCCGCTTCATGCGCCCGATGCTTTTCACATTGGTTTTATTGGTTCCCGCTTATTTGCAAAATAACACTATTTCCGCTTGGTGTAAAATAAAAGAAAGCTTTCCGTATGCGTTGGTTTCTTCGCTTACTTTGGCGGCGGGGGTATGGTTTTTAGTGCCTAAATTCGGAGCGTTTATTTATCCCTATGTTTTGTTAGGCGGGCTGTGCTTTGGGTTTGTGTTAAACTACTTTTTGTTTAAAATTCACTTTCCGTTTGTAAACTATTTCCGCTCTTTTTGGGAATTATTCCGTTTGTTGGCAATCAACATTATTGCGCTTTTACCGGCGGCAATGATTCGCATTTTCTTACCGGCCAACAGCCATTTCTTGAGTTTACTTTGTTGCGGGTCTGTATATGTAGCAGTTATGTTGTTAATTTCGTACAAAAGCCGGGATTTGCAACTTTTCTTAAACACGACGGAAATCTCCGCCACCTTCAAAAAGTTATTTTAATTGCGCTTTTACCGCGTCCAACACTTGCGCCACGCTGATAGCTTGCATATTTTGACAAACACCATATCCCAGACGGCACTCCGTGTGCCATTTCGGCCCCAAAAGCCACATACAACTGCCGCATTTTTCGGCTTTTAGGTTGATATTTTTAGCAAGAGAGAAATAGGCTTTATCCGTCGGACCGAACAAAACAATGCAAATGGTTTTTAAGTAACGCCCCAGCTGCACCAAACCGCTTTCTCCGTCTATGTGCAAAAGGCTGTGTTGCAAAAGAGCAGGTAAATCCGCCAAAGCCGTTTGACCGACTAGGCTTACATCGGCAAAATCAAACTTTTGGCTGTTCTTGCCGCCCAATTGTACCACAACGATATGCGGATATTGCGCTTTGATTTGTCGGACCAATTCTTTCCATTTTTCTACGGACCAACATTTCAAAGCTCTTTGCCCGCCCAAACGGAAGGTGGCATCTATCCCGTCGTGAATCGTAAGATATGGTTTGCCCTTTAAGCCAAATTTTTCCAATTTGTTTTCATCGGTTAATTCCACAGGCAAAGCCGGCGTGGCCTGCGTGTCAAAGTCCAATCCGCTCAAATAACTTTGCAAATCCAAACGCGTAAGCCCTTGGCGGTACATGTAACGGCCCAATAAATCTTCCATCAAATAGCTGTCATCTAAGAAAAAGGAAAATAATTTTTGGCGGTTTTTCATTTCTTCCAATAAAGGCAACAGATCTGCCTGCAAAGCCGCCAAACGTTTTTCGTTTGCGTGCATCAGGCGAAAGCTTTGGCACAATTCAAAAGAAAGGTCATATTTATAAAAGGCCGGCTCTTGGCTGGGCAAGAAAATATTTTGTCCGTTTTCTTCAAATACCGCACTTGCCGCGGCGGGAGAATCCGTATAATAATAAAATACCGCATCGGGTAAGCGCTCCCGCATTGCCAGCACTGCCAGACGAGCCGCCGCCACATCGCCCATACCGCCGCGCAAATGCCACAAAACATGCAAGCAGTCATCTTTTTGCGGAGCGGACAAAAAGCAAGACATCATTTTCCGCCGCCATTGCCACCAAATTTTATTGCGCAAACGGCGGTAGGCAAAGGCCCAACGCACCACACGGCAATCTCTGCCGTACATTTGTGCGGCAGATTTGGCTTCCAAAATGGCAAGTTGCGTTAAATGATTTTCTTTCATTTAGTCCTGTTCAAAAAAAGCTACAAACACTTCCAAGGGGTAGCGTTCTTTTAAGCGGCTGGCTTCCACCGCCAGGCCGACCCGCTTTCCCCAATTGACCATCAGCTCGTCCAGCGCAATGGTCAAGGGTTCTTCTTCTGCGGCATTGACAATCAAGCCGTTTACGCCGTTGACTACCAACTCATCTACCCCGGCCACATCCGTAACCAATACCGGCAGTTTGCTGGCCATAGCATCTAAAATATCTTCCGTTCCCTGTGCTTCGCGCGCGGGATTGACATAAATATCAGCATTACGCATCAGGCTGTAAATATCGCTGGATGCGGGTACAATTTGCGTACTGCCGGACAAATGATTTTTTTCAATAAATTTATTCAGCGAAGTTTTACTCGGCCCGTCCCCCACAATGGTCAAATGCCAAGATGTATGCGCCGGGGCCAAGCGCGCCCACGTTTTTAAGAGCACATCAAAGCCGCCGCTTTTAGTCAGTTTTCCGAAAGCCAAAATATTGTTTTCTTTCTTAAAACAATCCGGTCTGTGATGGTTAAAATGTTCCACCCAAACGGCGGGATTGCTGACACGCACCGCATTGGCGCCGTAAATTTTTTTATCCAAAGGTTTTTCCGTTTGGGCCAATACCATTACTTTTTTGGCTTTTTTCAAAATTGTTTTTTTGGTGCGGACGGCCTTATCTTCTTTGAAATTCTCCGGCTCGCAATAAAGGTAAGGGATTTTGCCCCCCGCCGCGGCTTCACATGCCGGCAAAGAAACAAAAGAAATTACTTTTTCCACCCCTTCTTTTACAAAAGTATCCGTCAGTTTTTTAATCGTGGCAGACGGAGAAAATTCAATGGTTTTAAGCCCTGTATAATGGGGGATTTTCCCTTTGGCACCGGCTAATATTACATCATTTCCGTTCCATGCCAAGACTTGCGCCAAACGAACCCCCAAGCGCAAAGCCGAAAAAGTTTTATGATTTCCTACAAAAATAATGTACTTCATTTTTTTCTCCCTGTCTTTGGCCATTAAGCCGTTTACAAATTTTACTTATTTAAATTGTACTAAACCCAATAGGCATAAAAAAACCGCCCCCTGGCGGGCGGTTATAAAATCTTGCGGGGACTGGATTTGAACCAGTGGTCTCAAGGTTATGGGCCTTGCGAGATACCAGGCTTCTCTACCCCGCAATATAAGTATAGCAAATATAAAGCGGGGTTGCAAATTTTATAACCAAATCAGCAACTACGCAGTCAAGAAATGCAAATATGGAAAATCGTTTGCCCACTATTAGCCAAACGACCGAAAAAGCCGTCCGCAACTACTGAAAAATAAATGTTACTCTATTCTGATTTTTCAAATTTAAGATGATTTTGGCGGATTTAGTTTGTGCGCGGTGTAGCGTCAGCTACATAAGCACAAAGAGACGTCAAAAGGACTTAAATTTAAAAAATGGTTGAGCGCATAAGCAACAAAACCCGATATTTTGCATATCGGGTTTTGTGCGAAAAACTCAGCAACTGAAAAAGCCGTTCACAATAAACGAAGAAGCTGTTTCTCTCTATTTATACATAGGGTAGAAATATAATCCCATATACACCGGATTATCCACAAACCCTTTCACCGCACTTCTCATTCCCCATAAACCCGTCGGGTGAACGCTGTAAATCTGCATAGCGTCTTCATAAGCGATGCGGTGCAATTCCCGATAGTATTGGGCACGTTTGGCGGGATTTGTTTCCGCAACGGCCTTGCTGACCAAGGCATCAGCTTTGGGATTTTTATATCCCTGAGAAAAAGCATATCTCCCGTCGCTGTGCATAAAAGCAAAATAAAAGTTGTGCGCATCGGCATAATCCGCCACCCAACCGCGGACCCAGATAGGCATCTGTCGCGCGGTTGTTTTTTCCAAGAAGGAAGACCACATCACCCCGCGCACATCAATTTTAAATTTCGGGTTCAAAGATTCCACATTCCTTTTCAACATCTCTGCCGCCACTTGTCTTTGGGTACTGCCTGTGTTGTAGGTAATGGTAAAAGTAAAACCTTTCTCCCATACTTCTCCGCCCCAAGCCTTTTTAAAATGTTCTTGCGCTTTTTTCAAATCAAATCGGTAGTAGGGAGTTTTATCGTCGTATTGCACCAATCCTTCCGGAGCAGGACCATACGCCCGAATGCCGCGCCCGCCCATCGCCTGAGTTAAAAACGCATCATAATCAAAAGCATAAGAAAAGCCCAAACGGACATCTTTATCCGTAAAGAAATTAGACGGGATACCCGATCCGTCCAATTTACCGGAGCCAATATCCGGGTTGCCTTTATCGTTAATATTTAAGGTAAAGAAAATAACCGGGTCCGTACGTAAGCGCGGTAAGTTATCGTATATACTGACGCCTTCCTTACCTTTTAATTGTTCAATAAATTGTGGCGGAATTTCGGCAATATCGGCATCGCCGGTTTCCAACATCAAACGCAACATACTGCCTTCGGTAATGGTCATCATGTGAATATTTTTAATAGCGGGAGCACCTTGGAAATATTGTTCATTGGCCGCCAAAACCAAGCGCCGCGCGGAAATATCCCAGCGCACCAATTTAAAAGGGCCGCTTCCGTTCATGTGGTCAAACAAGAAAGAAGATTGCTTTTCAAAATTATTAAAATCTTTCCATGTGCTTTCCGTTCCGTCCCAACCGCCATGGGCGGCCACCCATTGTTGTGGCACGATATAGCCCCAACGCGCAATAACGCCCAAAAAAGGAGCGAAAGGTCTTTTCAAGGTAATCACCACATTATTACCTTCCACCCGTACAGCTTGGGCGGCTTGTTGAAAATCAGCCACAATATTTCCGTTTTCATCACGAGTAGAAGTAAGCCCTAAAACAGGCTCTAAAAGCAAGCTTGACGGCCCGCCCGAAATATCCGACAGCATAAAACGGAGCAAAGAGTAGCGCACGTCCTGTGCGGTCAGCTCCGTGCCGTCATGAAATTTAATTCCCTGACGAATGGGAAACGTATAAGTTTTGCCGTCTTTGGAAATAAGCCCGTTTTCCACGCTGGGTACTTGTTCGGAAACGGAAGGTAAAAATTCGGTCATAGAACTGCCGTTAAATTTGAGCAACGTATCATACACGTTAATCATCATGCCTTGCGTAACTCCGTCATAAGAAAAAACCGGGTCTAAAGATTGCATTTCTCCCATGTGGGCTACGACTAAAGTATCTTTCGTATCGGTTTTTTGGCAAGCCGCCAAAAAAGCAAAAATACAAGCAAACAAAATTATTATTTTTTTCATTTTTTCCTCACAATATAGGCTAACCCGCGTTTGCGCAACAGCCACGCGCGGGCAAATTCGGACGCCGGATAAAAACGGACGACATCTTTGGTTTCAGCCGCCGCCGGGTCAGCTACACAAATTTGATGATCTTTCCAACCGCACAACAAAACCAAATGTCCCGGAGTTTGGTTTACAGCCGCACCGCTTAACTCTGTTCTGCCATAAGCAATGCTGGCTAAAATAAAACTATCCTTTGTTAAAAATTCTTGCAATTGCCCTAAACGTTGAAAACGCGTTACAAAAGCATCGGCCCCCCGTTGGCAGGCGTAAGCCGTGTTCAAGGTCCAATTGCCGTAGATGCCGGCCCGGTCGTCATACACGGCGGCGGCGGTTTTTAAGGCATCGCTCTTAAATCCCAAAGCATTCAAGGCCATGGTTAGAGCAGTGGGGCTACACATACGGGCCCGGTCATTTAACGAAACCGGCAATTGCATTTGGGAAATAGGCTCCACAGGCAAGCATCTTTCCCCCGCCGGTAATAAATCAAAACAGGGGTCTTGCTCGGCATTGACATCGGTCAAACACACAAACACTTCCGGTAGCGCCGCCTGACCGCCAATAGTTAAACGGAAGCGATAGGCTTGGGCCGGACGCTTTAACTGCAAGACATCTACACAAACAGAGCCGCTTTCGTCTTCTTGTTCCAAAAAACTATGACTTAATTTTTTAGAATAAACAGCTAATTGATAAAATTTGCTCCATTGGCCGTCTTGACGCACTTGCACTTCACTAAGCAGCCAATCTTTCTGCTTAACAGGATAACGAAGAGACAAGACCAAGGACGAAAAATCCACCACGCTTTCAAAGACGGGAGAAGTAATAATATGATGTTCTCCGTCGCCGCCGATTTCGTAACCGCGGCAAGGGCGGTGGTGAAAGGTGAGATAAGGCAGTTTCTGTTCTGCGCTGTTCATAAAAACCCTAAAAGAAAAATCGGGGCACCGAGACTCGAACTCGGAACCTTCCGCTCCCAAAGCGGACGCCCTACCATTGGGCCATGCCCCGTAATAGGCATATTGTAGCAATTTTGATTGTACTTTAAAAATAGCACAATATCACTGCCCAAACGATGTCTAATTTGTTATAATAATGTTAAGTTTAGCGCCTATAGCTCAATTGGTTAGAGCAGCCGACTCATAATCGGCCGGTTCCAGGTTCAAGTCCCGGTGGGCGCAGTAAAATTTGGCCTATCCCTTGCGGATAGGCTAATTTTTTGCCCATAGCGCATAAACTGCTTTATGCGCGTTAGGGACTTGAAAGGCACAGCGATGTTTTTGTTTG
>JAFVWP010000112.1 GCA_017501565.1 Elusimicrobiaceae bacterium
ATATGGAGTTAATAGAACAGGAAGGCTTTGACAAAGTGAAAGATTTGCTGGCTTTTGAACGCACCAAGGACGATAAGTTTTCCCCCGTATTTGAAAAAATCGTGACCCGCGCCGCCCGCACCAAAGGGTTGGTCTTGCGTCGGTTAAATTTAAAGAAATTAAAAGAAGAAGCCTCCGTCATTCGCAAAATTTACAATGATGCTTGGGCAGAAAATTGGGGTCATACGCCCATATCCGAGCAAGAAATCCAAGATATGGTGCAAGAATTAAAGTGGATTGTAAAACCCGAAGGGACTTGCGTGGCAGAAGTGGACGGAGTGCCCGCCGGATTTTATATTGCTATCCCCAATATGAACCATGTTTTACGCATTTTACAAGGTTCTTTATTGCACCCGGTGCGCACCCTAAAAGCTTTATGGAAGTGGCCCAAAATACGCGATGCGCGTTTGATTATGCTGGGGGTAGACCCCAATTACCGCAAACGCGGCCTGGATTTGGTACTCATCAAACACATTGTAGATTACGGCGTAGCCATTTGGGACGAAGCAGAACTTTCTTGGATTTTGGAAGATAATGAAGGCATCATCCGCGCCATGACCGAAGCCGGATGCCGCCAAACCAAAAGGTACCGCCTATACCAAAAAAGTTTATAGAGAAATAAAAACCCCGCTTCAGCGGGGTTTTTATCAAAAGAGATAAGGCGCTATCAAAAAGGACAATATCATTCCCACCGAATAGCTGGTTACATTGATAGCCAAACTCAGCATGAAAGAGGCTTTCCAAGAGAGCATTTTTCGGCTGAACATTTTAACAAATAAGGCTTCAAACACGAAGCTGAAAATCCATATCAAAGAAGGCTCCGGCACCACTTTTGCCAAAAACTGCCAAGACACCGGCATCGTGATTAAGTTTGCTAAAATAACGCCGTAAATAATGCGGTACTTTTTACCGCTGTAAAGTAAATACGCAAAAGCGGCCAACGTTTCCAACAGCAAAATAAGCACCAAAGACACCCACGCATCGGCCCGCAAAAGCGCATTGAAATGTTGCGGTTGGGCAGAAGGCTCTACCCATAAGTCTTTTTCGCGCACAGACACCACAAAGCTGTTTCTCAGTTTTTCCGGGGTAGCAAAGACATTACTTTCTCTTTTTACTCCGTCGGAAAAATCAATAATCAGCTTTTGATAAGGCGCATATTCATAAGCAATGGAAAAACACCCTTGCGCACGGCAATAAAGCTTTTGTATTCCATATACCCCCAAAGGCTCTTGCTTCATACATTGGTTATCTTGGCATTGGATTTGCTCACTGGTGGCGGGCAAAACAGATATGGGTTGACTCGTTTGATACTGAAAAGAAAAATCCATCTCCGGCTTAGGAGAGAGTCCCCCCCACCCGGGCAACGCACCCAATACAAAAGCGCAAAAAAGCAGTAATTTTTTCATTTTTTTCGCCTCGCAATTTATATTTGCTATTATAACATTATACGAAGAAATGGGGGAAGATATGATTTTTACCAACAAACAATTATCCAATTATGCTGATGTATTGGTTTGGGCCATGGAAAAGGCCCGCCGCGGCGGAAAATTTAAAAAATACGATCAAATACTCGTCCGCTATGACAATGCCGCTTTGCCGTTGGCACAAGCCGTTTATGAACGCTTATTGCAAAAAAAATATTTGCCTACCGCCCGTACCACCATGCCCGAAGAATTGCAACGCAGTTTTTATACCTTGGCAGATGAAAAACAATTAAAACATATCTCTGCGGGGGAAGCCGCTTTTCAAGAGTCTTTAAACGGGCTGATTGCCTTGCACGCACCGCAAGATTTGACGGCACTGAAAAGCGTTGACCCCGCCCGCATCGGCACTGCGGCGGTGGCCCGCAAAAGTTTGCGCGAAATTTTAGACAAAACAGAGCAAGCCGGATTATTTTCCTGGACCTTGTGCAATTATCCGACCGAAGAGCAAGCCGCTAAAGCCGGCCTTACCTTAAAGCAATATGCCGCACAAATTGCCAAAGCTTGCTTTTTAAATGACAAAAATCCGCTTCAAAAATGGGAAGAAGTAATGGCGCAGATTACGGAAATAGGCCATTGGCTCAACAGCTTAAAAATCCACACGTTGCATGTTCAATCCCAAAATATGGATTTTGAAATCTTGTTGGGCGAAAAACGCAAATTTATTTCCGGCGGCGGGAACAATATCCCGTCTTTTGAAATTTTCACCTCTCCAGATTGGCGCGGCACAAAGGGGGTGTATTTTGCTGACTTATCTTCTTACCGCACCGGCAACTACGTAAAAGCGGTCCGTTTGGAATTTAAAAAAGGCCGCGTGGTCAAAGCCACTGCCGAAGCCGGGCAAGACTACCTGCGCAAAATGTTAACCATGGACCGCGGGGCCAGCCAAATCGGCGAATTTTCTTTGACGGACAGACGCTTTTCCAAGATTGATAAGTTTATGGCTGATATTTTATTTGACGAAAACTTCGGCGGAAAATATGGCAACTGCCATGTGGCAGTAGGATCAAGCTATGCCGATACTTATGACGGCGATATGAGTAAATTGGACAAAAAACTCAAAGAAAAATTAGGCTACAATGACTCTTCTTTGCATTGGGATTTAATCAATACCGAAAACAAAAGCGTACATGCCACATTGACAAACGGCAAAAAAGTATTGATTTACGAAAAAGGTCAGTTTAAATATTAGTCTGCAAAAAGCCCCGGTTATTACCGGGGCTTTTATTTTAAAAGATAAGTAAAGACAGGGCCATAATCATCATACCGCCGATTACCCCCCAAATAACATGATGTCCGTCTGCATATTCATGTGCGGTGGGCAAAAGTTCGTCCAAAGAAATATACACCATAATCCCCGCCACCAACGCAAACATAACACCGAAGGCCCCTTCGTGCAAGAAATAGCGGAAAATCAAAAACCCTAAAAGAGCCCCCAAAGGCTCGGCCATGCCGGAAAACGTGCTATATAAAAAAGCTTTCCCCTTACTGCCGGTGGCGTGATAAACGGGTAAAGCTACCGCTATGCCTTCCGGGATATTGTGTACTGCTACCGCAATGGCGATAGAAATACCCAAGGTCATATTTTCCATGGTAGCCATAAACGTAGCCAACCCTTCGGGAAAGTTATGTATAGCCAAAGCCAAAGCGGTAAAAAGCCCCAAATGCTTGAGTTTATTTTTCTTTTCCAAAGCATCAGCTTGGATATGATGAGAAGGCATAAAGCGGTCTATTAACCAAGCCAACATAACACCGCCAAAAAACAACCCCACGCTTAACCAAGCCCCGGCATCGGGCCCGTACAAAGCCGCCAAAGAAGCTTTGGCTTCGGGCATCATTTCCATAAAAGAAACATAAATCATAACCCCGGCCGAAAAACCAAGACCCAACGCAAGCGCGGCAAAATTATCTTTTTTAACAACAAAAGAAAGTAGCCCGCCTATGCTGGTGGCGGCCCCGGCTAAAAAACTTAAAAAAAGTGCACAGAAAATAGGTTCATTCATATTTATATGATAGCAAACTCCCTTTTATATGTACTCAAAAAGATGGGTTAGAATACAATTGCTATAATAGTTATATGAATTTGGCAACATCTGCGGACGAACCGATAGAAATAACCGATGAATTTAAACACGCACTTGCCCTGCTGGAAGCCCCGGCAGAGCAGTACCCGCTTATTTTTATTACGGGTAAGGCCGGCACCGGCAAAACCACCTTACTCAAATATTTTGCCAAACACACCACCAAAAGCGCCATCGTGTTGGCCACCACCGGGTTGGCGGCTATCCATGTGCAAGGGCAAACCATTCATTCTTTTTTCCGCTTAAAACCGCAAAATTTGTTGGATTTTTCTTCCTTAAAAAAATTATCCAAAAAGGAAGCAGATGCCATAGAAACTATTATTGTGGACGAAGCCTCTATGTTGCGGGCGGACTTATTGGACGCGATGGACCATATTTTGCGTATTTCCACGCGCAAAGACATAGCCTTTGGCGGCAAACAAATTATTTTATTCGGAGATATTTTTCAACTGCCCCCTGTGGAAGAAAACCGCCAAGACGGCCTTTTTAATCTCTTTTACCAAATGTATCAAAGCCCCTATTTCTTTGATTCCCGCATTGTTAAAAAAACACAAATAGAAGTTTTTGAATTACAGCATATTTTCCGTCAAAAAAATGATAAGGCTTTCGCGCGGTTGCTCAACAAAGTCCGCGAAAACCAAATAACCCAGCTTGAGTTAGACGAAATGCTCAACAAGCGCGTAACCCAAGAAGAACCGACGGACCTGGACCAAGCGGTTATTCTTTCCCCCACCAACGAAGGGGTAGCTTGGCGCAACAACCGCTATTTGGCCGCATTGCCCGGGAAAGAATTTGTCTATCAGGCCACCATAGACCCCAACTTTAAAAAGAAAATCGGCCCGGCAGAAGAATGCCTTCGCTTAAAACGCGGCGCC
Organism: Elusimicrobiaceae bacterium; assembly: GCA_017501565.1. Taxonomy (GTDB): domain Bacteria; phylum Elusimicrobiota; class Elusimicrobia; order Elusimicrobiales; family Elusimicrobiaceae; genus Avelusimicrobium. The sequence goes on from JAFVWP010000112.1 coordinate 4,477, forward strand.
AAAATTATGATGTTAAACAATGACACAGATGGTTTTTGGGTCAATGGAGACATCGGCACCATTTATGACTTGGGCGAAGATTTTATCAAAGTGGAGCTGAAAGGCGTTGTTTATTCGGTACAACCCCACGCTTGGGAAGATATTAAATATGTATATGATCCCCTGGAGCAAAAGATGAAACCCCAAAAAAATGGTTTTTTTATCCAATACCCCTTAAAATTAGCCTGGGCCATTACCATACACAAAAGCCAGGGGCTCACTTTTGACGGCATTTATTTGGACATGGGACGCGGCGCTTTTGCCCCGGGGCAAACCTATGTGGCTTTAAGCCGTTGCCGCACCTTGGAAGGGATCCGCCTTAAAAAACCCATTACATGCCGGGATATTCGTTGCGACCAGCGCGTAGTGTCCTTTTTTCAAAACATTCGCGCCCAACAACCTTTTTTAAAATAAAAACTTTCGGGAGGAATTTTATGCCTGCAAAAAAAGTGTTGATCATTTCGTCCGGCCCGCGCAAAAACGGAAATACGGACTTATTATGCAGCCAATTTCAAAAAGGCGCCAAAGAAGCCGGACATAAAGCCGAAAAAATCTTTCTGCCCAATTACAAAATCAATTATTGTAGCGGGTGCGGTGCCTGCCGCGAAAGCCATACTTGCGTACAAAAAGACGATATGGCTAAATTGCTGGATAAAATGGTAAAAGCCGATGTCATTGTATTAGGCACGCCGGTCTATTTTTACTCTATGTGCGCCCAATTAAAAACCTTTATTGATCGTTGCGTTGCACGTTATACGGAAATATCCGGCAAAGATTTTTACTTTATTTTAGCCGCGGCGGATACGTCCAAAAAGAACATGACCCGCACAATAGAAGCCTTGCGCGGATTTACCGAAGATTGTTTGGAAAATACCCGCGAAAAAGCCATTATTTACGGAGTAGGCGCCTGGGAAAAAGGGGAAGTAAAAGATTTGCCTGTATTTGAAAAAGCATACGAAGCGGGCAAGAAATGTTAACATACAAAAACCCCGGCAAAAGCCGGGGTTTTTTCTGATAAAAATACGGAGAGAGAGAGATTCGAACTCTCGATACGGTCACCCGTATACAGTCTTTCCAGGACTGCGCCTTCAACCACTCGGCCATCTCTCCAAAATTCTTCCTTCTGTTTAAGACTACTTATTTATTATAGCAAATTAATTTTTGTTTGGAAAAGAAACTTAATTTTTAAATTTAGTAAAATTTACTTCTTAAACATTTGGAGAAAACGATGAAATCAAATCTTTTACTGCTTGTTTTACTCACTTTTTGCAGTGTTGCTTCTTGGGCACAACTGCAAGATATTCACGGCGTTATCCCAACGGAAAACGTTACTTCTTTGGAAATTCTGCCCCGATTTAAAGCTAAAGACGACAGCAAAAACATTTCCGTTGCCACACTGGAAATCAACCCGACTTTTAAGTTAAACAAACATTGGAAGTTCGGCGCGGAAATCCCGCTGACCCGCTACGGAAAAGAAGATTTTTCTGAAAAAGGCTTGGGGGACCTGGTAACTTCTTTCTATTATACGGACTATTCCCCCAACAAAATTTTTTCTTATGGTATCGGTGCGGAAATGACTTGGCCGACGGCTTCTCATGAATTATTGGGTGACGGAAAAGCCGTAGCCGAACCGGAAATCTTTTTAGTATGGCAAATCACCCCCCATTTCTTTATTGAAACGGAATACCGCCATATTTTTTCTTACGCGGGCAATGGCTCCCGCGATGACATCAACGAAAGCCGCTACCGCATGATTTTTGGCTATATGTCCGACAATAAATGGTGGATAGAATTGGACCCGCGCTATATTGTAGATTATGAAAATCCGTCCGAAGCGGAATTAATCGGCAAAGCGGAAATAGGCACCATGATTAATGCCGGCTCTTCCATTTATGCCCGTGCCGGCTGGCACTTGGCGGGCAATAAATATTCCCACGATTGGGAGTTTATGGTAGGTTTTAAAATTTTATACCTGTAAAAAAGCCCCGAAAGGGGCTTTTTACTTTCGTAAAGTTTTAATCTGCAGCCCCAATATCCGCCCCAACAACATCAAGGGAAAGACAATAAACACCATAAACACCGCCATCAAAAGCATCATAATAAAACTAAAGGCCAACGCCACAAACCCCGTCAAAAAACCCGCTTTAGCTTGCAAGCGCGGCGGCTCTTTTTGCCCGGTCAACAGCACCCCGTTTTCATCTATAATTTCCGCTTCTACTGCGGCGGTTTCGTCTATCTGTTTTTTCTTCATATTTACATTTTGGCATAATTTGCTTTATTTTCGCTCAACAATAAATGATTAGATGGCGCCTAAAGTGGTAAAATATAAATAGGTTACGCGTGAAGTCACATCACGTAATTTCAAAACCGAGGAAAAAATATGTTACCCAAAGCTTATGAACCGCAAGAAGTAGAAGCAAAACTAATCAACCAATGGCAGGAAGCCAAACTTTTTACCGCCCAGGTAGATAAAAATAAAAAACCTTTTGTCGTCGTTATTCCCCCGCCCAACATTACAGGTGCTTTGCACATGGGGCATGCTTTAAATGACACTTTACAAGATGCACTTATTCGCTCTCACCGCATGTTTGGTGAAGAGGCCTATTGGGTACCGGGCACAGACCATGGCGGTATTGCCACGCAAAATGTGATAGAAAAGAAACTCGCAAAAGAACAACACCTTTCCCGCCATGATTTAGGACGTGAAAAATTTGTAGAAAACGTGTGGGATTGGTACCACGAATGCGGCAATGCCATTTTTAATCAATTCAAAAAAATGGGTTGGAGCTTGGATTTATCCCCCGAAAATCTTCGTTTTACCATGGACGAAAAGCGCGCAAAATCCGTCTATGAATGTTTCAAACGCCTATGGGAAAAAGGCTATATTTACCGCGGCAAACGCTTAATCAATTGGTGTGTGCGCTGCTCTACGGCTTTGTCGGATATTGAAGTAGAACACGAACAGCAATCTGCCAAACTTTGGCATTTGCAATATAAAGGGGAAGACGGCTCGGAAGGGATTGTCATTGCCACCACCCGCCCCGAAACCATTTTTGCCGATGCCGCTATTGCCGTCAATCCCAAAGATGAGCGCTACAAAGATTTAGTAGGCAAAAAAGTAATCATTCCTTTGGCCGGACGCGCCATTCCCGTCATTGCCGATGAAGCGGTGGAAATGGAGTTCGGCACCGGCGCCCTTAAAATTACTCCGGCTCACGACGCTACGGACTATGAAGTAGGCCAACGCCACAACTTGCCCATCATGAGCGTCATCAACGACAAAGGCAAGATGGTCAACTGCCCTGAAAAATACTTGGGCATGGACCGCGAACTTTGCCGCAAAGAAAGCGTAAAAGATTTGGAAGAAGCCGGCTTGCTCGTCAAAGAAGAAAAATACAACAATGCCGTTTCCACCTGCTACCGCTGCCATAGCGCCATTGAGCCGTTTATGAGCGAACAATGGTTTGTCAAAATGGATAAGCTCGCCGCACCCGCTATTGCCGCGGCTGAATCGGGCGAATTGCAATTTCACCCCGCCAGCTGGAAAACGCCGTTTGTCAATTGGCTCAAAAACATTCAAGATTGGTGCATTTCCCGCCAAATTTGGTGGGGGCACAGAATCCCGGTATGGTATTGCCGCCACTGCAGCGAAAAAGGCCTTACCTTTGCTACGGACAAACAAGGCCATGAACAATTAACTAAAGTTTCTTTTGAAGACGGCGCACAACCTATTGTATCCTACGGCGCTCCCGAAAAATGCCCTGTTTGTGGCGGCACGCACTTTGTGCAAGATCCGGACGTATTGGACACATGGTTTTCTTCTGCCTTATGGCCGATGTCCGTATTCGGTTGGCCGGAAGAAACCGAAGAGCTTAATTATTTTTATCCCACCACGTCTATGGTTACCGGGTATGAAATTTTATACCTGTGGGTAGCGCGCATGGTCATGATGGGGTTGGAATTTAAGGGCCAATTGCCGTTCAAAGATGTTTTCTTAAACGGCATCGTGCGTGATAAACGCGGTAAGAAAATGTCCAAATCTTTGGGCAACGTGATTGACCCCTTAGACATGACCGCCAAATACGGCACCGATGCGGTGCGCTTTTCGCTATTGATGCAAGCCGTCCCCGGCAAAGATATTCCGTACGCCGAAGAAAGCATCACCGGCGCGCGTAATTTCTGCAATAAAATTTACAATGCTTCCCGTTTTAGTTTGATGAATATGGAAGGGATTAAAGGGCCTTTAGCGATGCCGAAACAGGCCAAGGAATTAGCCGACCAATGGATTTTGGACCGCTATACCACCGCCGTCAAAACCGCCCGCGAAGGCATTGAAAAATACAATTTGGCCCTAACCGCCAACACACTCTACCACTTCTTGTGGGGTGATTTTTGCGATTGGTACATTGAGTTGGCCAAACAACGCTTTCAAACGGAAGAAAAAGAATATGTCATGGCTTTGTGCGTTAACATTTTGTACGGCACGCTGAAAGCCTTGCACCCGCTCATTCCGTTTATTACCGAAGAAATCGCCGCCGGTTTACGTCCCTATGTAGCCGAAGAAGGTCAATTTTTACTTCAACAAAAATATCCCGAATTTGACCCCGCTTTGCAAAATGAGCAAGCCGTCAAAAAAATGGAAATCGTACAGGGCATCACGCGCGAAATCCGCACCATTCGTGCCCAATTTAATGTACCGCCGGGATTAAAAATCAATGCAGTCTTATCTGCCCAAGATGAAGCGGAATTGTCCATCGCCAAAGAATATGCGCCGTACATAGAGTTGATGGCTAAAATCGGTCAATTAACCATCGGCGTAAACGAACAAAAACCCAAACAAACCGCTACGGCAACCTTTGGCAAAGTGGCTATTTACGTACCTTTAACCGGGCTGATTGACTTTGAAAAAGAAAAGAAACGCTTGGAAAAAGATATTGCCGCCGCACAAGCCAATATCGTTTCCCGCAAAGCCCGTTTAGCGCAAGAAAACTTCATCAAAAATGCGCCCCAGGAACAAATAGATAAAACCAAAGCCGAGCTTGCCGCCGCCGAAACCTTACTCGCGCAAGCGCAAGCGGCCTTGGCTGACTTGGCCTAGGAGGCTACGATGAAGAAACTTTTAGTTGCTGTGATTTGTGCCGCTCTGCCCTTGGGTGCGGCGGCACAACAAAATTGGAAAGCGGTCATGCGTTATGACAAGCAAAACGCCAAAGCCGCTTTGCAGGAACGTTTCTTAAAGTACGTAACCTACGAAACCACTTCCGACCCTGCGGCACAACAAGTGCCTTCTTCCAAGGGGCAGATTGCCTTTGGAAAAGTCTTAGCCAAAGAATTAAAGAGCATCGGAGCCAAAAACGTAAAAATCAGCAAAACCGGTATTGTGACGGCCGACATTCCGGCTACGACGGCTAAACCGGCCCCGACCCTGGCTTTTTTGGCGCACATGGATACGTCTAATGCCGCGCCTGGCAAAAATGTAAAACCGCAAGTGCATGCCAAATACAAAGGGGGAGACATCGTCATCAACCAAGCCTTGGATTTGCGCTTGACCGAATACAACAGCCCGCAACTGCTGCAAGCGCGCGGACACGATATTATTACCGCGTCCGGGGAAACCTTGCTCGGTGCTGACGACAAAGCCGGCATTGCTATTATCATGACTTTTGCCGATTACCTTTTAGGCAACACCGGCATAGAACACGGCCCCATTAAAATTGCCTTTACCCCCGATGAAGAAATTTCCACCGGAATTAAAACTTTAGATACTGCTTCCTTCGGTGCCGATTATGCCTACACCATAGACGGCGGGGATTTAGGGCAAACCATTGTGGAAAACTTTAACGGACGTTCTTTTACAGCTATTTTTGACGGGGAACGCGGCGTCCATGCAGGCTCGGCCATGAACTCTGCTTTTGCCGACAATTTACTCATGGCTTCTGATTTTCACACTTTACTGCCGCGCCATCGCCGCCCGGAAACCACCGCCGGGGACAGAGGTTTTATCCTTGTCAAATCCATTGAAACCCAAGGCAACCGCAGTATCATCAAAGGGAACATTCGCGCTTTTACACAAGAAGAATTGGAAGAATTAACCCAAATTGTTAAAACCACTTTCAATACTATTAAAGCCATGAATCCCAAAAACAAAGGGGCGGAACTTTCTTTCAAAGACCAATACAAAAATGCCAAAGATGTCATTCCGGCAAAATTGATTGAAGTTTTGGAAAAAGCAATGATAGCGGAAGAAATTACCCCCAAAAGAGTATCTATCCGCGGCGGCACGGACGGAGTAACGCTTTCTTTTAACGGGCTGCCGACGGCTGATATTTTTGCCGGTATGTATAATTTACACGGCCCGATGGAGTATGCGGATTTGGACGTTATGGAAGCTTCTCTGCGCACTTTATTCTCTACGGCTTCGCTGTGGAGTGAGCAACCCAAACCGACCCGCTAATTTTCCCCCCGCCCAAAGCGGGGGTTTTTTTCGTTTTATTTCTGGTCCTATTTATTTTTTAGGTCTTTTGGCCCTTGTGCATTTTTGCTTGGATTCATACAATAATAGAAACAAGGATTATTCTATCCTTTCTGTTTTTATTTTATAAGGAGAAATTTCACATGAGAAAAACGCTTTCCGCTCTTGCCGTATTGGTGGCATTACTTTGCTCCAATACGCTTTTTGCCGCTTCCCCGGCCCAACCCAAAAAATACCGCACGGCTTTATTGGACCGCTTTTTAGAATACGTTCAGGTGGACAGCCAAAGCCAATATGGCAAATTCTACGGGGATTGGGTTATGACCGAAGAAGTAGCCAAAGCCGGTGAACTCTTGTACCAAGAAATCAGCGGCATTTTGAGCAAAAACAATGCAAAATCTTCTATTCACTTTTCCCAAGATAAATATATTTATGTGCATTTTCCGTCCAACTTACCGGAAGGTTTGCAAAATGTAAAAGTGCCCGTATTAGGTTTGAGCGCCCACTACGATACCACCCCCGAAGCCCCCGGAAAAGGCATTAAACCGCAAGTAATTAAAAATTACCAAGGCGGTAAAGTGGTAGTAAATGCGCAGGAAAATATTGTTTTAGATCCCCAAACCGCCGATGCTTATTTGAACCAATTAATCGGCCAAACCATTGTCACTTCCGACGGCACCACCATTTTAGGGGGCGACGACAAAGCCGGCACCGCCATCGTGGTAACCACCATTCAAACCTTGGCTGAAAACCCGAACATTCCGCATGGTGATTTGCAATTTATGTTGGTCCCCAGCGAAGACGTAGGCTTGGCCGCACACCGCGTGGAAACCCAATATTACAAACCTGAAATTTCTTTTGACTTTGACGGAGAAGTGGAAGGCGAAATATCCGACGAAAGCTTTACGGCAAAAGGGTTTGTAGTTACCTTGCGCGGACGTGCCGCCCACCCGTCTGAAGCCATGGCCCAACAAGGGGTAGAAGTATCTGAAGTATTAGGTACTTTCTTACAACAAATCAACCAAGCCACCGATTTAAAACCTAACCAAAGCGCCGATAGAGAACCTTATATCCGCTTTCCGTTCGGCGAAATCAAAAAAGGTGATGAAGCAGAATCGGTCGTATTGCAAGGTTATGCCCGTTTCTTTACCGAACAAGAATGGGAGCGCATGAAAGCCTTGGTCACCAACACCATTGAACATTTAAATTTAGCATACGGCACGCAAAACGAAGTAGTCATTGACGAAGCTTGCCAATACAAAAATTTAGCAGACGGCAGACACCCGTTAACCAAAAGCATCATTGACAAAGCCGCCCGCGACGCCGGAGTAACCCCCAGATACGTAACCATTCGCGGTGGCATTACCCCGGGTATGTTAAATGCCAGACACGGCATCAGCGGTATGGGTGTATGGACCGGGCAACAACGTGTCCACTCCGTATATGAATGGTTAAGTGAAAAAGATATGTTTGAAGCTTATTCCACCGCTTTAAACATCATTCACGAAACCTTACAACAAAGCTTAACGGAAGATAAAACCAAAAAAGACCTGAAGGCCGCGTTGCGCAGCATTAAAAAATAAATGTATGAAAATACTTATTGCCACCGGCAACGAACATAAATTTAAAGAAATTACCGCCATTCTCCCCCGCCAAACACAAACGGGGGAGCATTTGGAGTATGTCAGCCTAAAAGACATTGGCGGGTTACGTTTGCCGGAAGAAACCGGAAGTACATTGCAAGAAAATGCCGAACTAAAAGCCTGTTTTGCCGCTAAAGAAACAGGATTATGGACAATATCTGACGATACCGGTTTGGAAGTAGATTTCTTAAACGGACGGCCCGGCGTACATACGGCCCGCTACGCAGGAGAGCATGCAGATACCGCCGATAACAACCGCAAGCTGTTAAATGAATTGGAAGGCTTGTTTTTAGGTAAAAGGACAGCGCGCTTTCGCACCATAGCTTGTTTGTCCGACCCGCAAGGCAAAGCCACCTGTGTAGAAGGAGTGTTGGACGGATTTATCGGTTTTGGATACCGCGGGGAAAACGGATTTGGCTACGACCCTTTGTTTATTGTGGAAGGAACTACCAAAACTTTGGCCGATATGACCGACCAAGAAAAAAATGCCATCAGCCACCGCGCCAAAGCATTTGCCAACTTATCGCAAGAACTTATCAAACTTGCTTAATTTTTACCCGTCAAAAAGGCCCTTCATAAAGAAGGGCCTTTTTTTATCTGACAAATTTTATTTGGAGAAATCTATCGTCAGCATTTCCGGCACAATCAAATAATACATACTAATCAAAGCCCCGGCGCTCAAAAAAGGCCCGAACGGAATAGCGTCGCCCTTTCCCTTGCCTTTAAAAATCATTAAAAATACGGAGTAAACAAGCCCCAAAGCTGATGCAAAAATAATGGTGGTAATCACACCTTCCCAACCGACAAAAGCCCCAATACCGCCCATCAGCTTTACATCACCGCCGCCCATGGCTTCTTTCTTAAACATTACATATCCGAGCAAGGCTACCGCCAAGGTGCCGAAAAACCCTACCCCGGCCCCCAGCAAGCTTTGCAAAAAGCGGTCCAATAAGGTGCCGGCAAAGTTGGGATTTAAAGCAAAAGTAGCCAGCCCCAAAACAATTAATCCCAAAGAAAAGCGATCCGGAATAATCATCAGCTCCAAGTCAATCACGGATAAAATAATCAGGCAATATACCGCCGTCAACAATACGGCCGTCCAAGGCGTTAAGCCCCAATGCCAAACAAACAAAAGGGTAAGCGCGCCGGTAATAAACTCCACAATGGGATATTGGCAAGAAATCGGCGCTTTACAATGGCGGCACTTTCCCCATAAAATCAAATAGCTTAACAAAGGAATATTGTCATAAAACGCAATATGTTTCCCGCATTTCGGGCAGCCGGACGGCGGCCACACAATAGATTTATTTCTGGGAATGCGATAGATGCAAACATTCAAAAAACTGCCGATAATCAAACCGAAAATGGTCGCAAAAACTAAAATTAACGTTTCCATGAAAGCTCCTTATATTCAAAAGAATCCCCCGAAGAAAAATCTTCGGGGAATTGATAAATTAATGAGTATGCCAGGCTTTGCCGTAGCTGTCTTCTTTATCCGTATTTACAAAAACATCACCAAAGCGCGGGTCGGCCGGGTCACTGACATAGGCCCAACCGCCTTGTTTGCTAAAGGCATTTTCATAAGTGCCGAAGGATACTTCGTTGCTGGGTTTTAATCCGGGCACTTTGACTTGCGGAATAGACTCTATATATCTGGGCACCAGGCTATTTAAATTATCGGTCGGATAGACCCCCTGATTTTCCCCATAATAGGCGGCAATCGCACTGCGCAAGCGTACCAATTGATGTTTGGTGCTGCCTTCTTTGGCTTTATCTACCAAAGAAACAAACTTGGGTATTGTAAACCCTAATAACACCGCAAAAACAACAATCGTTACCAAAATTTCAAAAAGGGAAAAGCCTTTCTTCATTTTGCTGCCTCTTATTTTAAGTTCAAAGCCACCAACGTAAATACTTTGGCATCGCCCATCGTGTTTTTGATGCTGGAGTTTTCGTTCGGTTGGTGCATGGTTTCATCTAATTTGGAGTAAACCACAGCCGGATAGCCCGCATTGCGCAAGAAAGAAGCCACCGTTCCGCCACCGACGCCTTGAGCGGACGGATTATTGCGGTAAACAGCTTTTACAGACTGCGCCACCAATTTTACAATGTCAGACTTTTTATCCGTCGGTTTGGATTTTTCATTAATCAAAACATCTACTTTAATGCTTACTTTGAATTTCTTTTCAATGGTTTTGACAATTTTGCCGATTTCTTTCAGCACTTCTTCGTTGGTATAGCAAGGCAAAACGCGGCTGTCTAAATAAAATACGTCGCTTCCCGGAATGGTGTTTACGTTCGGCACATTGGCTTCTTTTTTCGTCGGCTCAAATACGCTGTAAGGCACATCGCCGAACAGGCGGTCTTTTTTCGGGAATTTCTTATATAACTCGCGCAAAGCCACAATCAAATGACTAGACGCCACAAAAGCATTGTTACCATTATTAGGCGTAGAAGCGTGGGTTTGTTTACCGGTGGTGGTAATTTTTAACCACAACATATTTTTTTCGGCAATTTCTACCATATCTCCGGCAGGATTTCCGGAATCGGGCACCAAGAAAGTATCTTCTTTCCCGAAAAGTTTGCCGTATTTTTTCATAATCGGCGCGATGCCATATTGGCTGCCGGTTTCTTCATCGCTGATTAACAACAAAGCATAGTTGACCGGGGGACGCACGCCGCTTTCCATCATAGCTTTAGCAACCAACAAACCAGACACCAAGCCTTGTTGGTTGTCTTCTACGCCGCGGCCATAAATTTTATCGCCTTTGACTACCACTTTGTAAGGGTCAGTTTTCCACAAGCTCAAATCACCCGGCGGTACAATATCCATGTGCGCCATCACCCACAATGTTTTTTGGCGGTTTTCACCATAATATTTGGCAATAATGTTCGGGCGGACACCGGTGGGAGATTTCGGGTCTTTAATGTCTATGACTTTAATTTCATCAAATTTCATGGCTTTTAAAGCTTTGAGCAATACTTCCGCTTTGGCAGATTCGCCCAAACCGCCTTCTTCGTGCGGGGTAATGGCAGGGCAAGCTGTCATCTGGGTTTGCAAATCAATGATAAAATCTCTATATCCGTCAATTTTTTTGAATAAATCCTTTGCTAATGTCATGGTTCCTTCTCCGTTAAATAGGGTTTTTTACATCTATAAATTCAACATCTACCGTAAACTGCTCCGCCACCCATTCCATCAGCGCCAATACGCCGATTTTTTCTGAATTATAGTGGCCTAATGCCGCACAATGGATTTTGCCTTCACGACAAATTTCCTGTGCCGGCTCATCTAAACTGCCGGTTACAAACAAATCCAGCCCTTGGGCAATGGCGTCCGGAAGCATGGACCACCCGCCCCCGCTCACAATGCCCACCTTCCGGATTTGCTTGGGCCCAAACGGCAAAACGACAGCCTTACCGCCGCAAATTTTTTCCAGCTTGCTTACCACCGCCGTCAAGGCAGTTTTCGCAATTTCTCCGCAAAAACCGATGGTTTGCCCGTGATATTCGGCAAAAGGCAGAATATCCTTAGCCGACAAACATTTCATCAGCAAAGCATTATGACCGATTTGCGGGTGTTTGTCCAAAGGCAAATGATACCCGAGCAAGCTGATTTGATTCTGAAGCAAGAAACCCACGCGGCGGCCGAAAGCGCCCGTCAACGCCTGTTCCTTGCCCCACAATAGGCCGTGATGCACTACTATCATATCTGCACCGGCCTTTTGCGCACGCTTAAAAAGCTCTAAGTTGGCAGACACGCCAAACACAATTTTTTGCACACGCGCGCGCCCTTCCACCTGCAAGCCGTTTAAGCTCGCATCGGCAACAGACGATATTTGCAAATACTCATTAATAGCAGAAACAACCTTGTCGCGCGTAGTCATAAATTTATGTTATCATTTTTATACGATGAAAAGAATGTTTTTTTGTATAGTGATGCTATTTTGCGGTCCGTTTGCGGCCGGTGCACAGGATATACCCGTCGCACCGCACTTGCCCGCGGTCCAATCCGCCCAAGCTCAAAATGCCCCCATCACCCTGCAATTTCCGCAAGAAAAAGCCTCCGTTTTGCCCGGGGCCCAAAACATTTATTTATTCGGAAAAATAAATTTACCCAATCCCACTTTGCAAATCAACGGACAAAAAGTGCCTTTGTACCATAACGGAACTTTTCTGACATTTCTGCCGGTACAACAAGGGGAATTCTCTTTTTTGATGACGGCCCAAAGCCAAGGAAAGACCTACCAAGCCGTACGCAATATCATCGTGCCGGGTGTTCCGTTGCAACACTTTACCGGAAAAGCACGCTTTGACGAAACGGAAATTTACCCTAAACGCCCCTTGTGGGTATTGCCGGGGGACATCGTCCTGCTTTCCGCCCGAGGGACCCCGGGGGCCAAAGTAAAAGCCCGCATTCACGGCGTAAAAGGAGCCAAAAACATTGAGCTGAAAGAAAATGTCAAAAAGCCCGGCCTTTATCAAGCGCGTTTTTTTATACGCGAAACCGAAAAGCCCCGCCTGGCGAAAGTAACCTATTTTTTACAAGACCCGGCCACCAAAACAAAAGCCAAAATCCATGCGCCGCAACGCATCAAAATTTTGGATAAAAACAATTACTTAATCCCCGCACAAGTCACAGACCCGGGTGTAAAACTGCGTCAACTTCCGGTGCATCAAGGCAGTTTGTTCCCGTACTACCGCGCGTTTGGGCGGGTGCTTGTCGGCGGGAGAGAAAACGGCTTATACCGCATTCATTTGGGCAACGGCGAAAGAGCCTGGTTGGAAGAAAGCAAATTAAAATTGATTTCTGCCGACCGATCTCCGCGCAATGAAATTTTAGAATTAAACACCTATGCGACCCCCCAAAAAACTAATGTGCATTTCAGTTTAACCCAACAAGTGCCGGTATCCGTGCATGAATTTAATAACCGCATGGAAATCATTTTTTACTATACGCCTTCGTTTGATGAAAATTTTAATTTTGACGCCACCAGCACCTTGTTGGAACGCATTGAATGGGAAGAGCCGAAAGACGGCGTTTTGAAGTTTATCTTGTATTTTAAGCCCAATACCCCGTTATGGGGCCATGCTTACCGCTATCAAGGCTCTACTTTTGAGTTAGATTTGCACCATGCCGTGCAAACAGCGCCCTTGCGTAAAAAGCCATTAAACGGCGCGCGGATTTTGATAGATGCCGGCCACAGCCCCAAACGCACTTCCCCATACGACGGCATGGTAACCCCTTCCGGCATTTTGGAATATGAGTTAAACCTGGCCTTAGCCGAAACCTTAAAACCCAAGTTGGAAAAAGCCGGCGCCGAAGTGATTATGACCCGTAGCGGACAAAACCATATCAGCTTGCCCAAGCGCTACCAAAAAGCATTGCAGGAAAATGCCCATATTTTTGTCAGCTTGCACTATAACGCACTGCCCGACACCATTAACCCCTTGGCGGCCCCGCGCGGATATTCCGTATATTACACCTATCCGCACAGCTTTGCTTTGGCTGAAAGTGTCTATAAATCATTTAACAAACGCGTGCCGCTGCCGGATAATGGGTTAATTGCCAATGACATTCTTTTCATTCCGCGTATTTCGGAAATGCCCAGCATTTTGATAGAAAACGCCTTTCCCATTTTGCCCGAACAGGAAGAGTTCGTGCAAGACCCGAAAGGACGGGAAATTTTGGCCCAAGCTATTTTTCAAGGGATTTTGGATTTTTACAAAAACCGGCCATCCGCGCATTAAACTCTGCGCTACTGCCCCCAATATGATAGAATGAAAAGGATGGGTAAAAAAGCCAATTCTATAAATAGATTTTTAAGCGACCGCGTGGATATTATCATCATGCCGCGCGCGGGTGCATCTAAAAAGCTAAAATTGACCGGGCTCTCTTTTGTGGTCTTGATTGCAATATGGCTTCTTATTACCCTGGGTGCGTTGTGGGTGTGGAGCAAAGCGTATAATTATCATTTAACCAAAGCCGATAATAAAATTATGCGTGTCAAAATGCAGTTGATTGCCGACGAGTTAGAACGCGGCAGAAAGTATTTGGACCTGACCCAAAATACGGACCGACAAATGCGCCAGATGTTGGGTATGTCCGGCGGGAAATTTATCAATTTACCCAAAGGTTTAGAAGAAAAAAAACGCAAAGAAGACGACCGCGCCCAACAGCTTTTCGGTACGGACTTAAAAGAGTTTGATACGGAAGAATTTGAAAAATATATAGACAGCATGCAGGAAACGGCCGAAGAAAGATTGGCTTCTTTTCAGGAAATCGCCTGGTATTTTGCCAACCGCAAAGAAGGGTTAAACTCTACCCCTTCCATTCGTCCTTCATCTTCGCGCATCAGCTCCGGCTATGGTTATCGGCGCGATCCGTTTGGCAAACCGACCGGACGCATGCACAACGGATTGGATTTTGCCGGCAAACCCGACAGCCCGATTGTATCCACTGCAGACGGCGTAGTGCGCCACACCGGGTGGGTAAACGGCTACGGCCAAGCCGTACTGATTGACCATGGGTTTGGCTATTCTACGCTTTATGCCCATGCCACCGGCATTAAAGTACAGCCTAACGAAGTAGTCAAACGCGGGCAAATTATCGCTTTTATGGGCACAACCGGACGTAGCACCGGCACCCATTTACATTATGAAGTATGGAAAGACGGCAGACCCGTCAATCCGCGCAACTATTTTAAGTAACTTTTAGGAGGAAGCCATGAGCTTTTTGAAAAAAGATTCTGATTTCGCATCCGGCGAACATTTTTCCATCGTCAGTGCGGAATGTTATTTCCAAGGTACGTTAAGCGTGCAAGGGTCCTTGCGCGTGGACGGCACGTTGGAAGGTTCGGTAGATAATGCCCGCCAAGTCATCGTAGGGGAAGGCGGCAAAATCGTGGGTGACGTTACCGCGGCCACCGTTGTTTGCGGCGGTGAAATTTTGGGTAATGTTTGCGCCGAAATGTTGGAAGTATTGGGCAAAGCCTCTATCAAAGGGGATATTCGCGCCCAAAAAATGATTGTGGAAGAAGGCGGCCGCATTGAAGGTATGTGCAATATCGGCGGCAGCGAACAACCGCAAGAAGAACAAGAAGACAAATAATTAAGGAGCCGGAAATATGATTTCTTTTCTGATTAAATATAAAAGAGCCATCTTGATTATTACGTTAGCGTTTTTCATCGGCAGTATTGCCTATATCGGGTTGGATTCTTACCAAAGTGGCGCTTTTAGAGATAAAATAGCCATGGTGGGCAACACGCCCATTACCTACCGCATGTTTTCCAAAGCAACCGACACCCAAATACGGGCCTTGCAAAAAAACGGCTTGGATATTGATGCGCAAATGAGCAACATCATCAAGCAACAGGTATTAAGCGGGCTCATTAACGAAGAAATTTTGAACCAAGCCGCCGAAGAATTCGGCATTGCCGTAGCGGATTATGAAGTGGCGTTGGATATTCATTCTTCTCCTTTGTTTAGCCAAAACGGGCAATTCAACAAACAAGCCTACGAAGATGCCGTCAAATATCAAGTCGGCGCGACCCCGGCTCAATTTGAAGAGCAAATCCGCCGCAGTAAATTGGCCGACCGCTTCCGCATGGCTTTATATTCCATTTATAAACTCACTCCGGAAGAAGTGCGCTTTTCTTACTTGACTCAAAACGGCAATATGAAAAATTTTGAAAAAAACAAAGCCGATTTTGAAAAGCAATTGTTTGAAACCAAAATGGAAACAGCCCAACAAGCTTTCTTGGAAGATTTCAACAATCGCGTACAAATCAAAACTTTCTTGGATCAAGAATAATGAAAAACCGCATACTCGTAGTCGGTTCCGTTGCGTTTGACTCTATTGAAAACTCCCGCGGCCGTGCCGAGCGCGTGTTGGGCGGAGCAGCTAGCTATTCGTCCATTTCCGCCAGCTATTTCGCTCAGCCTTCCGTAGTGGCGGTAGTAGGGACGGACTTCACGTCCAAAGACCGCGCACCTTTTAAAAAATGCGGGGTGGATATTTCGGGTCTGGAAGTGAAAGAAGGAAAAACCTTCCATTGGGGCGGCAGTTATGATAAAGATTTAAAAAATGCCACCACCCACTTTACGGATTTAAACGTATTTCAAGACTTCAATCCGGTCCTTTCCAAAGACCAACAAGACGCCAAAGCGGTCTTTTTGGCCAATATTGACCCGGAACTGCAACTGAGCGTATTAAAACAGGTTAAAAATCCTAAATTAGTGGCTTGCGACACGATGAACTATTGGATCAGCTCCCGCAAAGAAGCCCTGCTTAAAGTACTCAAAAAAACGGACTTATTCTTTTTGAACGAAGCGGAAGCGCGCCAATTAACCGGGGAATATAATTTGATTACCGCCGGCAAAAAAATATTAAAAATGGGTGCCAAACACGTAATTATTAAGCTGGGGCCCAACGGCTCTATGTTGGTCAGCAAATTAGGTATCGTGCAATTTCCCCCGTATATTTTAGAACAAGTATATGATACCACCGGTGCCGGAGATACCTTCGGCGGCGGGGCTACGGGATATTTGGCCAGCTTACGCAAGTGGGATACTTTATCTGCCATTAAACGCGCGATGATGATTGGAAATGTGATGGCTTCTTTTACCATTGAATCTTTCAGCGTCAAACGTTTAGCCGGTATTAAAGAAGGCGAAATTGAAAAACGCTTAAGCGAATACACCTCTATGTTGCGCTTTTAAAACATCTGCCCCAAGCGCCTTCTTACAAGGAGCTTGGGGTAAAAGAAAAAAATATTTTGTAAAATATTTCACTTTCTTCAAAAAATTTGTTATAATAGTTATATAGATTTGATGCCGGGGTGCTGGAATTGGTATACAGGATAGTCTCAAAAACTATTGCCCGCACGGGCTTAAGGGTTCAAGTCCCTTCCCCGGTAAAAATATAAAAACCACCTGAAAAGGTGGTTTTTTTATTTAAATATGAAGTTTTCTGATATTTTTATAAAACTTCATTGGCAGTTAAAAATAGAGACTGCGACAAGGCATTAAAGAAATTTTGATAAGCCTGTGGTTCTTTGATGGCTTTACGGCCCTTTTCAGCATTAGCACGCACAATTACACTATTAGCACGAAGTCTCACACTCACAGTAATAGTAGTTTGGTTGGTAAAAGAAAAACCAGAAATTGTTCCAATATCTCTATCTGCTCTTTCAATTACAAATCCTAAATCTTGCATTGTAGCCACAATATTATTCATCACATTATCAACATCGATGGTTTCAAAAGAACGAGATTGATAATTTCTCACTGCTACTTGCGAAGTGCCAGAATCTAAAGCATGTTGGTTCATAGTAGTACATGCATTAGTAAAGAAAACTGCAAAAAAACATAGAATTAAAATCTTTCTCATAGTATGCTCCTAAATATCATTATTTGTTAAGAAAATAGATTGACTTAATTTATCAAAAAATTCTTGATAAAGTTGTTCATCTTCTAATTTTTGAATAGTCAAAACATTTCCATAATTATCGTAACTTGTTCTCGCAAAAATAACTCTTACTCTTGTTTGTTTCTCATTTATTTTTGTATTAACAATGCTTACATAGAAACGTTGACTATCTTCATATACGGCTTGAGTTCCAGCAAAAGCCGCCAAAAACACCAATGCCGCCTTACCTGCGGCAGATCCCGATTCTCTCAGTTTAGAGGCCGTGAGAACTCCTATTTTTGCCTCAGATTCACTGATAGAATACCCCATATCTTGTAGTACTTGAGCCGAAGAAATTAAGATTTTTTTATTTTCTGTTGTGTTGAAAATTCTTGTTTCTATATTTCTCCTTTCCAAATAGTCCTTTTCCAGTGTATATAAGTTCTTGTGATTAACACAGGCCCCCAAACAAAATAGACTAATAATTAGTATGCAGTATTTTTTCATTTAACTATCCCCTTAAAAACTTGAAGTTCTATAAGCAAAATCTCTTACTTTGTTTGAACTGTCAAATTTCACGATAATGGTCAATGTTTTTTGGGAACTACGAGTAGAAGATCTAGAATTACTACCTGCTCCCAATAAAAACCAAACACCCATTTCCGAGCCGGAAGAATCTATTTGGGTAGAAATTTTATCATACACCCAAGTTTCTCTACGCAAGTCATCTGTAGTTACCATATTAGGACTTCCTAAAATCTCAACTACTTCTGCGGAAGACATTCCCACTTTTATTTCTTTCTGAACCTTAGCGATGGTCATTCTTTCTTGCTTTTCAGAAGGAAAAGATGCATAGCACCCCATTGTGACCAAACATCCAACTAATAATACTAGCAATGTTTTCTTCATAAGATATCTCCTATTTTCTTTCGAATCTTTAACAACCATTTATTTAAAAACAAATAAAAAAACGGCTGTTATATTTGAGCCAGTAACGCTAACCCAAAAGTAACAGCCGTGGCTCCTGCCATATTTATATGGCAGGAAGCACTCGACACAACATATCCAAGGGATCAACTCGGATATGTTGTGTCTAAAACGACTGTCTTTGGAGCGTTACTGTGCCATTGGTATCCCAACAGCGCACCGTATTCTGCACACGGTTCCAAAAACAGATTCAAATTGTATACTACTATTGGCAAATAAGTAGCCAATATCTCAATTATAATAACTTCAGATTATTTTGTCCACTGATCCAATACTTTAACATAATAAACTAGATGGATAAAATTTTCATTACATTGGTTCCAAAATTCGTTTGAATTGCAGTAAAATAAAAAAACCACCTGAAAAGGTGGTTTTTTATTTTGTCCAGGGAGCACACCAACTGCTTGGTGTGCGTGAAGGGCTTGAAAGGCGCAGTGATGTTTTTGTTTGAGCCACAAGTGCGCCCGCTTTAAATGCTTTTTATTTTTTTTATTTGACTTTTCCCAAAATCTTTTTATAAAATAAAAAAAATAGTTAATAACCATCATTTCACAAGGAAGTGCCGCTTATGAGCCGATACAACATCAAAACCTTAAAAGAAAAACAAGCCATTATGGACTGCCTGTTAAAACATGGTTGGAAAGAAACTTTGAAAAAATATGACGTCCCCCGCTCCACCTTGGTTCATTGGAAAGAAAGAGTTCAATCCGGCAACAAAGTGGATTTAGCACTTTTGCAACGCAAGGTAAAAAGACGCACCATTCGCCCCGAAACGGCGGCTTTGGTCAAAAAATTACATGCTGAAAATCCGTCTTATTCTTTGGAGCAAATCAGGGAAAAAGTCCTTAAAACACAAAAAATATCCAGAACCAAAATTTGGCATATTTTGCACGACGAAAAAGACGTTATTTTCCAATAAAATTTAAAACCCCGCCATCAAAAAGCGGGGTTGTTTTTATCCTGTCAAAAATTTCATGAAAAAGCCTTTTTTTATGTTTGTTGTCGGCCTGGTCCACTTACTTCCTGCCTATTTAATGGCTTGGCTGGGCTGTAAGGCTATGTTTTGGGGCTGGCAAACGCAATCTTTTATCAAAATTATTTTGATATGGGGCGCATGGTGGCTGTTTTGGTTTATTATGTACCATTCCTTTATCTCTGAAGGAACCCAGGGAGTACAGAAAGAAGACGCAGCGTGCTTTGTAATCATGACAGGGGTTACCTTTGGGCTTGTTTTTATATCCGTAGTCATTTTACCTTGGTTTTTCCCCCCTTACACGCTCTCTTGGGTTCTTTTAAGAGTCGCTTGGTGTTGGGTATCCTTACACACTATATTCTGGGCCGTTGTGATGGGTGCAATGGCGCTGGAGCGATAAAATCCTACTCGTGCGCCCCCTGTCGGCGCAAATATTCGGCGATTTCCTTAAATCCGTATTTGACGGCAAGAGATAAAGGAGTGTGCGGGGCAACGTCCTTTTTCGTTACTTGGGGTTTATTAACGTCGGCTCCTTTTTCCACAAAATGCTTCACCAACCCCAACATTCCCGTTTCAACAGCCAAAAGCAAGGCGGTTTGTCCTTTGGCATTGGTGCCATTCACATTCGCGCCGGCCTCTAAAAGAATATCTATGATTTCACACCCGCCCGAAAGGCCGTCTTGCAGTGCGACCCCTAAAATCGTCAAACTATGGCCGGAGGAACGCACGTCGCCCGCTAATCGCAACACATCGGCTTTCGCCCCGGCAGCCAATAAGGCGCGAATAAGCTCCACATTCTTTTTTTCAACAGCAAAAGCCAAGGGAGTAATGAAATTAATTTCATCAATATCCGCCATTCCCGCCACCAATTTTTTTTCGTAATAATGCAAATTCGGGTCGGCTCCTTTGCTTAATAACCAAAGGGCTTTCTGTGTCATATTTTCTTTGCATGCGTAGGCCAAAGCAGGGCACATTAAATCGCCCAAAAAGGGGCCGAAGCGGCGGTGGTGTTCATCGGCCGCATTTACATCTATGCCACCGGAAGATAACAAAAATGCTGCCACCTGAATAGACGCAGTATAAACAAAAGCTCTTCTGACAATTCTCATTTCTTGCACATTTGGTAAAAGTTCTTGCACGCAAGCCAAATTGCCTTCCCGCGCGGCTACAATTAAAGGTTCTTGTAAATAGTCATTCATGGTTTTCTCCTTTATTTAACGCCGATATAAGAGCCGATTCCCAATAAAATCATACCGATTAATACAAAGCACAAATCCAACGCTTTGGCGCGTAAGTTTTTCTCCCGAAAAAACAATGCCCCGCCCACAAAACTGACCAATACCGACGAGCGCCGAATCATGGATACCATAGAAATCATGACTTGCGGGTCTTTCAAAGCGTACAAATAAAAAAACTCCGACACTACCATCAACACAGACACCGCCAAAATGGACCAATGCCAACGAAAATCAAAAATTTTTTCTTTGGAAAAACGAGCAAAGACACCCACAAAAACCAACATCAGTACAAACTGATAAAACGTGTACCAACTTTGCACAAACATAAAATGGACCTGGCGCATTAAAAACTTATCGTATAGCCCGCTGGCAGCACTAAACAAAGCACTGATGCCCAACAGCCAAATCCACTTATTGCGGGCAAAGAAAATACCTTCGTTTTTGCCGCTTTGCTTCAGAAGAACCAAAGAATAAACGGACACTAAAATCCCCGCCCATTGATACAAATTCAGCCTTTCGCCAAAAATTACAATAGCCCCTAACAGGGTCAATATCGGGTAAGTGGCATGTATCGGTGCCGTCAATGTAATAGGTAAATATTTCAAAGCAAAATACATGGATAGCCAGGAAGCCAAAACAATTACCGCTTTTAAAAACACCCAGCCATGCGCTGCCCAAGAGCCGCGCGGAATAGCCAGCCAAGTATTATTTTCAAACCAGCCAAGCCCCGCTTGCGAAGATAAAACAAGCGGAGAGAGAATCAATGCACAAAAAAACACGTTGAGCAGCAACACCAATAATACGTTGTTGCCCACCAATGCTTTTTTACGGGCGATGTCTTGCAGTCCTATTAAAAAGGCGGAAATAAAAGTAGCCAATATCCACATACTCAGTAGTTATCTTACAATTTATCTTCCTTTTTCTGCAGAAGAAATCCCCGATAATGTCATAAGAAGAAAAACTTTTTTCATTTTCGGCTCTTTTTTAAGTACAATGTAAGTATCTTATAACATAAGAGGAATCTATGAAACTAAAAACTTTACTACTGACGATCTCTGCCGCTGTTTTATTGGGCGGATGTGTCAAAGTGCCCCAAGCACCGAAATTGGACGTTACTTTACCGGTAGCCGGTGCGGAAGAAGTATGGGTTTCTTCTGCCCAAAAAGGCAAACCCGTATTGATTGCCGTTATGGCCAGCTACTGCGGTTGGTGCAAAAAATCTTTGCCCGCTTTGGAAACGGCCAATAAAGAATTTGGCGACAAAGTGCAAGTCATCGGTGTTTTTGTAGACCAAGACGATGCCAAAGTAAAACAAATCATTGAAGATTACGGCTTAAACAGCAAAATCTTGTATAAAGGCGGTGATGCCGCCACGTCCTTAGGCGTACAAGGTTTCCCCCATATCATGCTGTTTAACAAAAAACATCAATTGGTTAAATATTGGAGCGGTTATTCTGACACATTGGCCGATCAGTACCGCGAAGAAATCAACAAATTGATTTAACAAAACTCACAAGAGCCCTGTCTTTTTGGGACAGGGCTCTTTCTTTTACCGGGAGGTGCAATTCGTGTTTTTCGTATTATGTGGACTATGTCTTGTTTTTCTTATTTCTCTCTTTCCGCTTTTTTATTCATTACATTTAGGCGGAAAAGTAAGCAGTTTGCAATGGCGCTTGGATAAATTGGAAAAAGAACTCCAAGGGGCTAAATCCACGCAAACGGCTACGGACGAGACTCACACCGCCCCAACAGAAACGCAAGCTACTTCCGAGCCTGCACCACAGCCCGAAGCAGCGCAATCTCCCGAAGTTACATCTCAACCGGCCGTTATGGCACATGCCCAACCGAAACAGGACCCTGTCGCTCAAGCACTTACTCCTGAATCCGCCCAAAACCCTGTTCACAACGCACTACGCCCGGAACAAACAGAACCGGCTACCGCTTTGACGCCCCAAGACTCTGTTATCGCGGTGCAAGAGCCGACATTACAAAAAGAAGATGCTCCCAAAACGGCGTCCCGCCAAACGACCGAAGGCATTGCCGCGGGACAGGTATTCTCTTGGGTAGGCGGATTTACGCTTTTCTTAGCCATTGTTTTTTGGATTAAATATTCCATAGATAACAATTTACTGACCCCCGTTATGCGCATTGTTTTAGGCAGTGCCGTCGGGATTGTTTTGTTAGTGAGCGGGCTTTTGATCCGCAAAGAAAAAATACAAACCACCGCCAATACTTTAGCCGGCAGCGGTTTGGCTATTTTATATGCGGTCGTTTTCTGCGGCTACACGTTTTATCAATTATTTTCCATGCAAACGGCATTTGGAGCAATGGTGGTCATTGCGTTAATGTCTTTTGCGGTGGCCTTGTATAAACAGACCCAATATATCGGCTTTTTAGCTGTTATTACCTCTTTCTTAACGCCTTATTTGGTAGCCGGCCAAGAGCCGAATATGCTTTTCTTTTTACTCTATTTGGCGCTTGTGAATGCCGCCGCTACGGCTACGGCCTTAAAAGCCCGCTGGAACGGCCTTTTGATGGCGGCCTTTATCTTTACGGGTTTGGGCCAATTATCCGTATTTGGCGCTATATCCAAAACCGATACAGCCCTAGCTATCGGATACGGCATCTTTTGCGCGCTATACGGCATAGCCGCGGCGTGGATTTGTCTGAAAAAACAAGATATTATTTCCACTCCTTGCCGCGCGGTATTGCTCTCTTTTATCGTATTTAACCTGTTTTTGGCATGTACTGGGTTGACGAGCTGTGCCCATTTTTTCAATGTTTCCTTGGTTTTCTTGGCAGTGGCTTTGTGCTTAAATCTGCTATTGTGCCGCATGGCTCATGCGTCTGATGATTTTAGCCACGGCTTTTTAATGGCCGGAAAAATTATTATCGTTCTGGGCCTTTTTCTGTGGACTGCAAGATTAGCCAGCGGCGAATTTTTGGCTTTACAATTATCGGCCATCTTGGCCTTTGCCGCTATCAATGCCACCTACGATATATTGATGTATAGAAAGAAAAAAGTCTTTTCTACCTTTGCCGGCATTTTCCCTATTTTGTTAATGCTGACGGCATTTATCCAATCGCAAAGCATGACTTTTGGGATATTAATGTCGTTCTCGGCCTTGATGATTGTGCTGTTGGGGGCGGCGGTTGTGTATGCCTTGGTTTGCAAAAAGATTGTACCCGCTGTTGTGGCGGCTGTACTTTTTACCCTTTTCTTGCTGCAAGCTCCGACAATTACCCTGGAATATTTTTTCAGCAGCACACAATGCTTGCTGATGTGGATATTGGGCGTTGTACCCGCGGTAATCTGCGCCGTAGCGGGAGCGTGCTTGCGTAAACGCTTTGACATTCCCCCCCATAACGGCTTGGTCTTTACCTGTACGCTTTTGCCATACTTATTGGTCGTATCCGTATTGGCCAACAACCAGGTGCAAGCAGATACTTCTGTGCATTTGTTTTTTGGCTTTACCTTGGCCTTAAACGCGCTTTGTGCTTTGTTTACTTGGATATATAAAGAAGCCCGCCCGATGTGGGGAGCTTTGGCCGGCACGGCTCTTTTGCAACTCATTTATTTATTCAACGGCGTTGGAGAAAGCGCGGTCCCCTTTATGCTTTGGGTGGGCGCTATATGGCTTTTGTTCTTTCTGTATCCGTTCTTCTGCGGCAAAGACCGCATTCCCGGCAGAAGCCCTTGGGCCGTCGGCTCGCTCAGCGGTGTCATTTCCGTATTAATTTGCGTAGATATTTTGAAAAACGATATGGAAATAGTTTACACAACTGCCTTGCCGTTTTTTATGGCAACGATATACGCTTTAGCCATTTACTATGTGTATAAATGGGAACCTATCACCCAAGAAAGGCAAAAACAGCGCATCTTGTGGTTAAGTGCGGCGGCTTTGTCTTTCATCACCTTAATTTTCCCGTTGGAAATGAACAAAGCTTGGTTGACCTGTGCGTGGGCTTTGGAAGGATTGGCCTTGGTTTACTTAAACAAGTTCTTACCCCACAAAGGCTTGCGCATCGCGGCGCTGGGATTGTTGAGCATCGCGTTTATCCGCTTGGTATTAAACCCGGCGATCTTCAGCTATTACGAAACCACTTCGTCTTTGTTTAATTGGTATTTATATGCCTTTTTATTGGTTGGCAGTTGTTTGTTAACTTCGGCGAGTTTATGGACTTCTTCGTCCGAAAACAAAGCCCCTGTTTATTATTTACAAACCTTAGGCGGCATTGTCTTGTTTGTATTGATGAACATAGAAATCACCAATTACTTTGCAACGGAAGAAGGGTTAAAATTCCATTTCTTTGGAGATTTTGCCCCCGCTATCACCTATACTTTAGGGTGGACGATTTTCGGGGCGATATGTATTTTCTTAGGATTAAACAGAAAAGGAAGCATCATCAGCAAAGTGGGCATTGTCTTGGTCTGCTTTTCCTTGATGAAACTTTTCCTGAGCGATATTTGGACGTTAGGCGGCCTGTATAGAATCGCCGGGCTGTTTGGTATTGCGATGGTCCTGATCGCCATATCCTTTGCTTACCAATACATTCACAAAAAAGAATAAAATTCCATAAAAAAACCCGGGTTCATAGACCCGGGTTTTTTATTAAAAGCTATACGGACAAATATGCGGTTTCTCCATACACACATAAACAACCGCATGGGGAAAAAGCTTTTTAAGTTGCGGAACCAAAAGTTCATACACCTTTTTGCGCAACTCATGATGATAGCGCATTTTTCCGTCAAACTCCAGCAAAAATTCGCCGTCTAAAATATAGTTCTGCGGAAAACGATTTTCCACCACTTTCTTCAGCTCCCGCGAAAAACGCAAAAGCCCCACGCTGATCCAGGCCACTTCGTCAACAGGCACGTTGGCGGCCATTTGTTCAAAGGTTTGCAGATAGGCCTGTTCCCAGCCGCCAAAAGGCACGACCGGGTCAAAGTGATAGCCGATGCGGTAGCCCGCCTGCGCCACTTGGCGCGAAGCCGCCAAGCGCTGCTCCAACGAAGGGGTAAAATGCTCCACTTCTGCGATAAATTTAGGCGCATTGACCGACCAACTGACCACCACATTTTCCGCCCCGCCGGCCTTCAATAAGCCGTCAATACAAGTGCTTTTGGTTTTAAATTCAAATTGCAGATGGGGCCGTTGGCGGAAGAAAGGCACCAACGCTTGGCTATATTGGGTTAAGTCATCAAATACCAAAGAATCGGTAAACTCCCCACTGCCGATGCGCACGCGGTCAAAAGGCCCTTTTCTAAAAGTAGCGCCATCTATTTTGTCCAAAAAGTCCTGTACGTTGGCCGGCAGTAGTACGGCATGTTGGTTTTGGTATTGTTGCAAAAAGCAATACTCGCACTCAAAGCAACAACCAAAACCTAAATTTATCAGGTTATATCCGCACCCGGCATTCCCGGCAGAGCATGGGCAAGGCTTTAAAAAATCATACTTTTCTTGATGAATTAACAGGGTTTCCGTACGGCGGGAAAAATTGTCTGAGCCCACTTTTTGCCGTCCGTCCCACCGGTGGAAAGCCGCCCGGGGGAACATTTCTTTGGCACGCAAAGCTAAAGGAGTTTGGCTGACGCTATCTTCTATATAAATATTTTTCGGGTAGAAATCCCTGGGGGTTAAATCGGCCCGCAAACTTTCGTCCAGCTCCAATTTGGGCAAATAAAAAGCACTTTTGGCAACGTGGGCAAAAGTATGGGGATAGCGTTTTTTAAGCAAAATATTTTTGGCCCTTTCAAAAGTTAAATTCTTTTCCAAAGGCAAAATTTGCTCCAAATCCTGTGTATGGGTTTTGGCAAGCTCATACATCAAGCGTAACAATTCGCGCTGTTTATTAATCCCCAAACCGGGCAAACATTGTTGCAGATGTTGGGTAATGGCTTCTATATTAACCATAAAGTAAAAACTCCTTTTCTTGGGGGGTAAACGTAACGGACAGAGCCGATATATTTTGCCGCAATTGACAAGCATTTCTGGCCCCGACCAGCACCGCGCCCACCTTCTCTTGCGTTAAAGCCCAAGCCAATGCCACCGCAGACGGAGCCACCCCTTGTTGGGCGGCCACTTGCGCCACCCGCGCGGCCGTTTGTTGGGCAATGCTAAATTCCGGCCCATAATAATATTTATAAAAATACCTTCTGGCATCACAGCGGCGAAAATTAGGCACCTGGCGGTATTTGGCACTTAAAATACCACCTTCCAAAACACCATAGGCAATAAAAGAAATATTCTGCTCTGCGCAAAAAGAAAGCTCTTCTTGTTGATGCGGGCGCAACAACGAAAGGGGATTTTGCAGACTTTCCACCGCCATCAGTCGGCTGATTTTTTTCAGTAAATCAAGTGAAAAATTACAGACACCGACGGCCCTTATTTTGCCTTGTTCTTTTAGCTTAAGCAAAGCTTCAGCCGCTACTTCTAAAGGTACTTTCGGGTCCGGCCAATGGATTTGATACAAATCTATATAATCGGTTTGCAGATGCTGCAAAGATTGTTCGCATTGGGCGATGATGCTTTGCGCGCGCAAATCATGGTCCGGGCGGCCGCCGTTTCGGCTGATACCGCATTTGGTGGCGAGCAAAACTTGTTGGCGGTGTTTTTTCAGTTGCTCGCCTAAAAACTTTTCCGCCGCACCCCAGCCGTAAATGGGAGAAGTATCTATCAGTTCTATGCCGTTTTCCAAAGCAAAGGCTAATACTTCTTGAAAATCCCGGGCGGGGGTTTCCCCCCAATCGCTCCCGCCGCCCAAAGCCCACGTGCCCAACCCTAAACGGCAGACATTTTTAACAGACTTCGGGCAAAGCGGAGCACACATACAAAAATTCGCCTAAGCGTTAGGCATACCGCCGGCCATAGAGCCCATTGCTTGGGCTGCTAAGGCTTGGCTGTCGCGCACGGCTTTGTTGATGACAGATTTCAATTCTTCGCCCAATTGTTCTTGGTTAAAGCTTTGCATATTTTCATTTACTTTTACTTCTTTTACTTCTTGAGAGCCGGAAATGGTTACTTCAAATACATGATTAGGGCTTTCTACTTTAATTACCATATTATCCAAGCGTTTTTTAATTTCTTGGATTTGGTTTTTTAAATTCCATAAATCTTTTAATTGTCCTAACTTGTTAAACATACGTCTCCTCCTAAATATCTTTCTTAAATTTTACCAATTTTAGAGCACTGCCATTTGCTGGGTACGCAAAAAGACAATGCCTGCCTTTATTTCCGTTTGCGGGTACAGCTGTTGCACCGCCTGTCTGTAAGCATTTATCTGTGGCACATATTTCTGGGCTTGGCGGGCTTCTTCGCCTAAAGAAATCATGTCCGTTTTGTAATCCACCACCCACAAGGTCCCTTTTTCATCTTGCAACAACAGGTCTATCACGCCGTTTATAAGGCCGTCTTGCGTCTGGTGAGTAAAGGGCATTTCCACCCCCAAAGTTTGCATACGGCGCAGTTTGGCAAACAAGGCAGAGTTTTGATAAAGTTGCAAAAGTTCTCCTGCTTTGTCTCTGTATTTTTCCTTTTCACCGCGGCAGACACAATCCAAGGCTTGCTCCAACCCTTGTTGCGGCAGTTGCCAAAAGCGGGCTAAAGCGCGGTGCAGCAAAGTACCCGCTTCCATCGCTTCCAGATGAGCGTTGTCCGTCACGGCATACGCTATGGACGGAGTTTTGGCTTTCTGCTGTTGCAAGGCAGATTCATAGGTGTTTTTGCGCTCAGCCAAGCATTCTTTCCACGCTGTAAATGAAGGCAGATCTTCTTCTTGTAAGCCGGAAGAAGACGTCCTATACAAAAATTCTGCCGGTTTAATATAAGGCTCGTAGCGCAACGCAAGGCCGCCTTCGCCCCCGAGATGCTCTTTTTGCTCTTCGGCAACAGCAAAACGGCCCGCGGCGGCAAACATGGCGGCAAAGGTTTTTTCTTCGCTGGATTCATTACCGAATACCAAGAGCTTTTCCCGCGCACGCGTGATGGCGACATACAAAAGACGTACATCTTCGCAACGCTCATGTTCGCGTTGTTCTTCTTCCAACCAAGCCATATTCATATCGGCATATTTTCCGATGCGTAACCCGTTCAACTGATAACGCCACGAATACAAATGTTCGGGTCTTTTATCGGGGTTCATACTCTCTACTTTAGAAATATCCACCAACATCACGACCGGAAATTCCAGCCCTTTGGATTTGTGTATGGTCAACAAATTAACGGCGTTTAAGGTTTCCCCTTCCGGTAAGGCAGTCAAACGGCTGAGTTCTTCTTCCATTAATTTTTCTACTCCGGCCAAAAACTGACCCAATGTGGCCGGTCTTTGTAAGGAATAACTTTCTGCCAAAGGTACTAATTTTTCCAAGGTGGAAATGCTTCTTTCCCCGTCGTAGGCCATGGCACAGCTTTCTCTTAAAAAGCTCTCTTGTAATAAAGCGCGCAACAACCGGCGCAAAGGCTGCCGTCCGACCCGAAGCGCAAAACTGCGCAACCATGCAAATAAGCGTTCTTGATGCGGATAAATGCCGGTTTTCTTAAAATCTAAAGTATCGGCCCGACTTGCTTGGTAAATCTCTTCGTCCGTCATACCGCCCCAAGGGCTGCGCATCACCCCTACCAAAGCAATGCGGTCTTGCGGATTATCCAATACGCGCAAAATATTTAAAAAATCGTGGATTTCCTGACGCTTGTAAAAGTCTTTGTCTTCCCCCACCAAAAAGGGAATACCGCTACGGCGCAGAGCATCGGTATAATAATGCAGTTGTGTACCGGCCCGGGAAAGAATGGCAATATCTTTGTACTGCAATTTTTGCCCGTTTCGCAAAGTCATTTTTCCTACGTTTTGCGCTATCCATTGAGCCGCCCGGTGGGCTTGGTTTTGACGATAAGTTTCAGCATTGGCTTGTGCATCAACGCCAATCAAGTGCATCTCTGCGGCACCGCGGAGCTCTTTTTTATCCGTAAAAATCGGTTCATACGGCGGTTGAAAGGCGGGTTTTTCTTTCATCACGACAGAGCAGACATCATTGGCCAAGGCAATAATTTCGCGTTCGCTGCGGAAATTTTGGCGCAGATAGGCCTTTTCGCCGCCTTGTCTTAATATCAAATCCGTAAACATTTCATAAGCGGTAATATCCGCTCCGCGAAAACGATAAATGGATTGTTTCGGGTCTCCCACCACGAACAACTTGCCGGGTTGAAGGTTTACCTGTTCCCAAGACAGCGCCGTAGTGCCGGGTTTCTCTGCCAATAAAAGCAAAAGTTCCCCTTGCACAGGGTCCGTATCCTGAAATTCATCAATAAAGAAAATATCGTACTTATCTTGAACGCATTTACGCACGTGGATATTGTTTTTTAACAAATCACGCGTTTTGACAATCAAGTCATCAAAACTCAATATCCCTTCTGCCGCATATCTCGCACGCACTTCTTGCACGAAGCCTTCTAATAAAGCATAAATTTTCAAAATACGTTCTTGAATATGCGGTTGCACTTGCGTAGCCAGCGCACACAAGGCCTTGGCTTGGCTAAAGGCTTCTTTCTCCCACCCCGCGGGAGCGTCAGTGATTTTGATGCTTTCCTGAGCCGGAGCCACTTGGCGGGTACGCAACCATTGTGCCGCTTGCTCAAATCGTTCTGCCGCTTGTTCCAAAGCTCTCTCTATCACGCGCATTTTTTTCTTTTTTTCATCTAAAAAAGCGGTGCTCATATAGCTGGCTTCCCGGGCGCGTTCTTCAAAAATTTCTATCAGTTTATCTTTTTGGGCAAAAAAATCGTACTTTCCTATTTTTCCGCTACACAGCACGCGGGCACACGCGCCCAATTGCCCCAAGTCCACTAAAGCCAAAATCTCTTTCCACTCTTGCGGACGCGGAGCATTTTCCCCCAATTCTTTATCTAAAAAATGATTCCATTGGGTTTCAAAAATAGCATTTCCGCGCGGGCCCTTGTCTATCTCCGCATTCGGAGTCAAGCCCGCTTCTAAAGGGTAAGCCCTTAAAATATCGGCACAAAAGCTGTGAATGGTACCGATAGCACTGCGGTCCAATTGACTCAGGGCCGATTCGGCGCGGGAGACAATATCTTCGGTAGAAATATGAAAATGCTCTTTTAAATCTTTCAACGTAGGGTCTGATTTTTCTTCTCGGACAGCCCGCAAAACCGCCTGCAACTTGGTAATTAAACGGGTCTTGATTTCGGCGCCGGCTTTTTCGGTAAAGGTCAAAGCCACCAGACGCGTAGCCGGTATGCCTTGGGCCAAAAGAGCAAAACAAATCCGGTCAATCAAAGAAGTGGTTTTCCCCGTACCGGCCCCGGCTTCCACCACCATATTAACCCCCAAAAGGGTACGCGCCCGAAAGCGGTCTTCTTTTAAATCGTTCATTGTTTACTCTCCTCTAACTTGTGAAAATCCGCTTCGTTTCGCACGCGTATAAACGTACGGAAAGAATCTTTACGGCAAATAGCCGTGTAAGGACAATACTGACAAAAATCCGACGGATTGATAAAGAAATGTCCTTTTTTTAAAAAACTCATCAATAAGGCCAAAAAGTCATTTACTCTCGGACGAAGAGTCAAGAAAGCGTCCGGACTTAACTCCTGTCGGGCGTAAATCTTGTTTCCGTCTTTGATGTTTAACAAGGCCGCTCCGTCCGGCAGACAGCCCCGCATTTTGGGGTCGTCCTGGGCCAAAATTAAGTAAATAAACGGCTGCAAAATGACCCTTTTAAACATTTCCACCGCCAAATCTTTACCGCCGTGTTTGCTGGATTTATAATCCAACACCCGAAATGTTTTGGACTTGACGTCTAAGTCTATGCGGTCTATGATTCCCTTTAATTTTATTTTTAACTGCGGGTTTATTTCATAGTTTTTTTCAAATTCTGTCTCAAAAATACTCGGAATAAAATTTTCCAATTTTTTAGCATCTTTTGTAACAAATTCGGCTAAACTTTCTTTCAAATCCTGTAAAATCATGTCCCAAATAACAGGATAAATGCCAAAAGACTGATAACTTTTGGGTTGGTAATACTTGTCCACGCTGGCCAATACGCGCTCTTGCAAGGCGCTTTCAAACAATTGTCCGCTTAGGCCGTCTTTATATAAACGCTCATAATAATCCATCAAAATAGCATGATAAGCGTTTCCGCG
>JAFVWP010000113.1 GCA_017501565.1 Elusimicrobiaceae bacterium
ATTTTGCCATGCCGCTTTCTTTTGTGCGCATCAACCCCAAAGAGTCTGTTTCCGTTACCATAGATGCCAATTTAACCGATATTTACGGACAGCGCTTGGGGCAGGAAAAACTGCTTATTTTCAGTAATACCGGCTATTGCCCCGACATTACCTATAATGGCGGTACAGGCGTAGTGGAAAGCTATTTGCCTTTGCGCCACCCCATTGAGTTGCTCAATGTTTCTAAGCTGCCTGTACGGGCCGCGCGTTTTAGTAAAGAAGATTTCATTGATTTTTATAAAAAAGACATCGGCTACTGCCGCCAAGCTGAAATTGCCGCTGCCAATTTGCAGTATGATGCAGATTATTCGTTTGACGTTTCAGAAGATAAATTGAAAATAACGTATTTGGATTTGAAAAAATTTAATCCCAGCGGACAAAACAGCATTATCTTTTCGCAAGTGCGTGTGCCTTCTTCGTATAGATCAGAAGGGTATTGTTGGATTAGCGCCACCGATAATATTACCGATTTGGGTGTTACAATGAAAACGTCCCAAGACAATATCGTGCTGTGGGTTACTTCTTTGCAAACTGCCGAGCCGCAAGGCAATTTAAGCGTAGAATTAAGAGATATAGACAATAAAACACTTTGGACGGGCAGTACCGACCAGAACGGCTTGGTCTTTGCGCCGGGTTTGAAAGAATTAAATGCCAAAAGAAAAAATCCATGGTCTGCGGCGGTGGTGTTTGCCTTTATTACCAGCCCGGGCGGTGATGCGGTATTGGCCAGCAGTTGGAACAAAGGCTTAGAGCCGTGGCGTTTTAATTTGCGCTATGATGATGATGTGGAAAATGCGGCTTTAAAAAGCGTTTTATTTACCGAGCGCGGCGTTTACCGCCCCGGTGAAAAAGTGTACTTTAAAGGGTTTACCCGCCAGAAAAGCGATGGCTTGTGGCAAATGCCTAAATTGGAAAAAGGTACCTTGCAGGTATTAGATTCGCGGTGGGAAGAAATTTTGAAGCAAGAAGTAAATTATGACGTGGCCACCGGCAGTTTTTCGGGTGAAATTACCTTGCCCGCCACCGCCGTTACCGGTACGTGGCGCTTAACATTCACCCCGCAAGGAAAAGAAGAAGGCCTTGCCAGTGAAGAGTTTCAAGTGCAAAGCCTGAAAGCGGCGGAATTTGCGGTAAATTTAACGCCCTTGAAAAAGCAATATGTAGGCGGGGAAAAGGCTGAATTTGTAGGGACGGCCCAATATTTGTTCGGCTCTCCCGCCGCCGAAGCAAAAGCCAAATGGAGCGTGCAAGGCACGACGGATTCCTTCCACCCGGAAAATTACGAAGAATATGATTTTACGCCCTATTTCTTGCGTAGTCAAAATAACAAAAAATTAGGTCTGTTGTTGGAATCTTCCGGCGTGTTGAACGAAAAAGGGGAAATTAAATTTTCGGTTGATTTGCCGCAAGTAAGCACTTTGCAAGAAATTTATACGGATTTTTCCGTCCAGGCGCCTACCGGGCAACAGCTTTTTACGCGTGATTATGTATATTTGCACCCGGCTGATTTTTATATCGGCGTCAAGCAGGAAACCGGCCCGGTGGAAGCGGGCGAAGCGGTCCGAGCGCATGTTGTGGCGGTGGACATCAACGGCAAGCCTTTGTCTGATATAAAAGTAAAAGCTTTGGTGGAAAAGGAAGAATATTTCAGCGTGCGCAAAAACGGCTTGGCCGGGCGGTTGGAATGGGTCAGCGAAGAAAAAATAAAGCAAGTACACCACCAAAATTTTACGCTTACCAAAGACGGATATGATTTGTCTTTTAACGTAGCCGAAGCAGGCTATTACAGAGTGTTGTTGGAAAGCCAAGATGCTCAAGGACGCATTGTCAAAAGCGGATTTACTTTTAGCGCGTATGGGAAAGGGGAAGCTTATTGGAAACAAAGCGACGATGATATTTTGATGTTGCAAGCGGATAAAGAAAAATATCAGTCCGGCGATACCGCCCGCATTTTGGTCAAGAGCCCCTATGAAAATGCGTTGGCTTTGGTTTCGGTGGAGCGCGAAGGGGTGTTGGACGCTTGGACGGCGCCCGTTTCGGCGGGGGCGGATTATGTAGAAGTGCCCATCAAGGCTAATTATTTCCCCAATGTCTATGTCAGTGTCAGCTTAGTGCGCGGACGAAGCCAGCATGATTCTTTTGATAAAGAAGGGCTGGACCTGGGCAAACCGCAAGGGAAAACAGGCTATGTGTCTTTGATGCTTGATTCGCAAGAACATCAAATACAAACCACATTGACCACACCCAAAAAAGAATATAAACCGGGGCAAGAAGTAAAGGTAAAAATACATACTTCTCTGTCGGGCCAATCCATTCCCGCCGATGTGGCTATTATGGTGGTGGACGAAGGGGTATTGGCTTTAACCGATTATGAATTGCCCGACTTGCAAAGCCGTTTTTATCCCACTTTACCGCTGGGGGTTTCTACGGCCGATAACCGCGTGTTTTTAATCGGGCAACGCAACTTTGGCGAAAAAGGCGAAAACCGCGGCGGCGGCGGTGGCGCCGATGCCAAATTGGGCGGGACGGATTTGCGCAGTCATTTTACGTTTACGCCGTATTTCAAAGCCAATGTGCAAACCGATGCCAAAGGAAAAGCGGAAGTAAAATTTACATTGCCGGATAATCTGACGGATTTTCGCATTATGGCGGTGGCAGCTACCGCACAGGATTTCGGTACCGCACAAACCAATATCAAAGTAGCCAAACCTTTGATGATTTTGCCGAAAATGCCGCGTTTTGCCCGCATAGATGATAAGTTTGAGTGCGGCGCGGTGGTATATAATTATCAAAATAAAGCGGCTTCGTTAAAGGTTTCCGCTCAGGCAAGTAATGGCGTGAAATTAACGCCCAAAACCCATCAAATTACCTTAAAAAAAGGTGCATCGGCCCAGCTCTCTTGGCCTTGTGAAGCTTTGTATGAAAGCGAAGCGGAAGTTTCTTTTGCGGTAAGCGGGGGCAAAGAAAGCGACGGCGTGAAAATCACGTTGCCCGTTCGCGAAGTTGAAAAAAAGCAGACCTTAGCCTTGTATGGGGCTACCGAAAACAGCCAAGAGCAATTGATTAAAAAACCGGCTTCTGTTAACAAAAAAGCGGGAGCTGAAGTAGGGGTCTCTTTGGCTTCTACGGCGCTATTGAATTTGCGTGGCGGTATGCTGTATTTGTTGATTTATCCGTATGATTGTTTGGAACAGCGAATGTCTAAAATCTTGCCCATTGTGGAAGGAGCCCGCCTTGTGCAAGATTTCAACTTGGGCGATATTTCCCAATACAAACAAAAAGCACAAAGCATTTTAGACGAAATGCCTAAATATCAGGATTTTTCCGGCGGTTATGCGTATTGGCCGGATCAGAAAGCGGACTTTTATGTAACGGCTTATGCCTTGGAAGGGGCTTACCGCGCCCAAAAAGCCGGATTTAAAGTGCCCGAAAAATCATTGAAAAAGGCGGTGGCCTGGCTGAAAAATGTATTTGCCAAAGACCAACGCGGTGCCTTTGCTTACAGCGTAACAGAAAGCAAAAGTATGCGCGCTTATGCGGTGTATGTGCTGTCTTTGTATGGGGAAAAAATGAACGGCCAATTCAATAATTTGTATGCCGAACAAAACAGCCTTTCCACGACGGCTAAGGCGTATTTACTGATGGCCGCAACTGCGATGAATCAGGAAGAATCCGTCAAAGAAAATTTGGCCCAATCTTTGTTAAACCAAGCTGTTTACGGCGCGCAAAGTATGCACTTTTCCGCTTCCGTCCGACAGCCTTGGCTGCACATCAGCGATGTTAAATTAACGGCGCTTTGTTTGGAAGCGTTGCTCAAAAGCGGCAGAAATTTTGAGCAATCTTATCAGGCGGTCAAATGGTTGACGGACCAATTAAGCGCGCAAGGCCATTGGGAGAATACCAATACCAATGCGGCGGTATTTTCGGCGCTGAATGCGTATTATTTGATCAAAGAATCAGCCGAGCCGGATTTTAAGGCACAGATTTTCTTTGATAAGACCAACAAAATGAATACTTCTTTTAAGGGGCGCAGTTTGCAAAGCCAAAATGAAGATTGGTCCTTTGATGATATTTACGCCGCGCACGACCAGGTGCGCGTTAAAGTAAGCAAATCCGGGCAAGGTACGCTTTTTTATACCATCAGCCAAACCTATGCCCCCCAAAGTTATGCACAAGCGGTCAGTGCCGGGTTTGAGCTGCGCCGTGAAATTACGGACTTGAAAGGAAATCCTGTAAAACACTTTGTGGCGGGGGAACGCTATAAAGTGACTTTGCACGTTAAAACGGCTGCTTCCCGTTCTTTTGTGGTGGTGGAAGATTTTGTTCCCGCCGGTTTTGAAATTATCAATACGGCCTTTGCCACCGAAAGCCGCCAATTGGAGCAGGAAGAACAAAAATCTGCCGATTGGGTATTTGATTACAGCCAAATTTATGATGACCGCATGGCCGTATTTGCCAATTATATGCCGTCGGGCGAATATAGTTATTCTTACTTTGTGCAAACCAATTTACCCGGTAAATATTCTTATCCGAGTTTGTGGGCCAGCGCGATGTATGACCCTGCTGTTTTTGGGCGTAATGCCACGCAAGAGATAGAAGTAAAAAATTAATGAAACGTGTTTGTACTTTTTTGTGTGTGGTGGGGCTGTTGCTTCCCGGCAGTTTAAGCGGGCAAGCCGCGGCCCCTGTTGTTGATGAAAAATCCGGCTCTGCAAAAAATTCCGTATCGGTATATGACCGCCACCATCAGCCTTTGCGCTCTTTTTTATCGGGCGAAGAAATGTATCAACTCCCGGTGCCTTTACACGAAATGTCTCCTTGGATTTTATCAGCGGTGGTATCGGCCGAAGACCGCCGTTTTTATACGCACCGCGGGGTGGACCCTTCCGCCGTTTTGCGCGCCGCTTGGCAGAATATACGCGCGCGGAAAGTTGTTTCCGGAGCGTCCACCATTACCCAACAGCGGGTGCGTATGCAAGAGAAATTGCCTAAAAATTTTTGGGGAAAAATCCGCGAAGCCCGCGGAGCACTGAGTTTGGAGCGGCGGTTAAGCAAGGAAGAAATTTTACAAGACTATTTAAATCATGTTTCTTTGGGCAATTTGACCCAAGGTATGCAGGCGGCGGCGCAGTATTATTTTGGGGTTAATGCGGCGGATGTCTCTTTGGCACAAGCGGCCTTGTTAGCCGGGTTAATCCAAGCACCTACGCGCTTAAATCCGCTTCAAAACCCGCAGGGGGCCTTAGCGCGGCGCAATTATGTATTGCAAACCATGCTGAAAAATAAAATCATCACACGCGATTTATATGACTTGGCCTTGTCCGAGCCGTTAGGCGTGCAAAAAGGCCGCCGTCCGTTTGATGCGCCCCATTTTATGCAGTTTTTATTTCAACAAAATTTGCCGTCTTTGGTGCGCTCTACTTTGGATAAAGACTTACAACTTTATGCCGAAAAAGCTTTGCAAAATCATTTGCGCGCTTTAACCAAAAATAATGTTACCAACGGCGCGGCTGTGGTGTTGGACAATGCCAGCGGGGACGTGTTGGCTTATGTCGGCTCGGCCGATTTTTACAATGAGTTTCACCAAGGCCAAGTCAACGGCGTAACGGCCTTGCGCCAACCTGGCTCTGCTTTAAAGCCTTTTGTCTATGCGTTGGCCTTGCAAAACGGCTTGACGGCGGCTAGTTTATTGGAAGACAAAGATACGTTTTTTGAAGGGGGGTTCCGCCCGCGCAATTATGATGAAAGTTTTCACGGATTGGTGTCTGTGCGAAAGGCATTGGCAAACTCTTATAATGTGCCGGTTATCAAAGCGGCAGAGCCTTTGGGCGCGGCGCGCATTTGGCAGTTTTTACAGGATTTGGATTTTAAATCTTTAAATAAACCGGCCGATTATTATGGCCTAGGCTTGGCCTTGGGCGGGGGAGAAGTGACGCTTTTGGAGTTAGCCAATGCCTATGCCACCTTAGCCCGCGGGGGCATTTTGCGCCCGGTGGTATTTGCGCGTGAGCCGCAATTGCAAACAGACACACCCGTTAAAAGGGTTATGCCGGAAAATATAGCCTATATCATCACTCATATTTTAGCCGATAATACCGCACGTGCTGATGCGTTTGGCTTAAATTCTGCTTTGCATTTTTCATTTCCCGCCGCTGCTAAAACAGGCACCAGTAAGGATTACAAAGATAATTTTGCCATCGGTTATACCCCGCGAATTACGGCGGCGGTCTGGGTGGGAAACTTTGATGCTTCTTCTATGCAAAAAGTGTCTGGCATTTCGGGCGCGGCCCCTGTATTACAGGATATTTTGTCTTATGCCCACCAAAAATATCCGGGTGAAAATTTTGCCAAACCTTACGATGTATTTTCTGCTTTGATATGTGAAGAGAGCGGTTTGTTGGCGGGGGAAAAGTGTACGCACCGAAAAGAAGAAGTATTTGTGTCCGGTACGCAACCTACGCACTTTTGCGACGGACAACATGCTTCTGCCGGTAAACTCAAGATTTCTTTTCCGGTCAAAGGAGATGTTTTTACCTATGATCCGTCTATTTCTGCTGTGGGGCAACAGCTTCATTTCCAAAGTATCGGCGCAAAAGAGCCTTGCGTTTGGAAAATAAACGGCCACCCTGTGCCGGGTGATAAAGCCGAAATGTGGTTTCCGCTTAAAAAAGGAAGGTTTGATGTGGAGCTTTCTTGCGGAACTGAGCGGGATATTTCTTATTTTAGCGTTTATTGATGTCTTTTCTGTTTTTCTTTCTCCGACGATAAAAAAGAAAAAGCTTGACTCGTTATTTTTTTTTGCTATAATTTTTCGGACGGAAAAATTGAAGCAAAAGGAGAAAGAAATGAAGAAAGGTTTTACTTTGATAGAACTTTTGGTGGTTGTTTTAATCATCGGTATTTTGTCTGCGGTGGCTTTGCCGCAGTATAACAGAGCGGTAGAACGGGCCAAAACTTCGGAAGCCAAAGTTATGCTCAAAGCAATGTATGATGCTCAAGTGTTGTGTGCTTTGGAACAATCAGATCAAGACTTTTGTTGGCACGACTTATTTGAAAATTCTTCCTTTACGCCACCTACGCCGGTTTTATCAGGAGAGAATACTTTGTGTGTTGATGGAACGATTTGCTTTGCAACGAAAGATTGGAGTTATTGGTCCGAAGATTTATTGTATGCGGCAAGAATTAAAAACGGAGAATGGGTTTACTCATTAAGAATAAGTCCTCCTGGATTTTATGATGAACCTTTGCATTGTAGGAATGAAGGCGATAAAGACTATTGTAAAATGATTGGTATATCAGAATAAATTTAAAACCCCCGCTGTTAGGCGGGGGTTTTGTTTGGCTATTTTTTGCTTTCTTTGTTTTTTAAACTCGCTTTAATCAGTCCGTCAAAAAGCGGATGCGGGCGCAAGGGGCGGGAGCCGAACTCAGGGTGGAACTGGCCCGCTATAAAATACGGGTGGTCTTCTCTTTCCACAATTTCGGGCAACACCCCTTCATGCCACCCGGAAACTTTTAATCCCGCTTTTTCCAATATAGGTACATACTTGGGGTTAAATTCGTAGCGGTGGCGGTGGCGTTCTAAAATTTGGTCTTGTCCGTAAAGTTTGTGCGCCAAAGAGCCTTTGGCCAAATCTGCCGTATAATGGCCCAAACGCATGGTGCCGCCTTTGTAAACGACGTTTTGTTGTTGCGGGGTTAAATCTACCACCGGGTCTTGGGTTTGGTCATCAAATTCGGTAGAGTTGGCATCGGTTAAGCCGCACAAATTGCGCGCCGCTTCAATGACAGCACATTGCATACCTACACAAATACCCAAAAACGGCACTTTATTTTCACGCGCGTAGCGAATGGTTTCTATTTTCCCTTCAATGCCGCGCGTGCCGAATCCGCCGGGGATTAAGATGCCGTCGGCTTCTTGCAGTTTGGCTACTACATTGTCTTTTTCCGTATTGATGTAGTTAATTTCCACTTTGGCATCGTTATTCATACCGGCGTGGCGCAAGGCTTCATTGACGGATTTGTAGGCGTCTTGCAGTTCGGAATATTTACCCGCGATGGCAATTTTCACGCTTTGGCTGGGGTTTAAGGCTTTTTCAAAGAAATTAAACCAATTTTGGTCAATGGGTTGTTTGGGGGTAATGCCCAAAAATTCCAATACTTGTTCATCTACTTTTTGTTTGTAGAAATTGCGCGGTACTTCATAGATAGATTTGGCATCGGCACATTCAATAACCGCTTGGGCGGGTACATTGCAGAATAAGGAAAGTTTATTCTTAATGCCTTCGGAGAGCGGTTTTTCGGTGCGGCAGATGAGCATGCTGGGCTCTATACCCACTTCGCGCAATTTGTTGACGGAGTGTTGGCTGGGTTTGGTTTTGAGCTCTTGAGCCACGGCAATATAGGGCAGTAAGGTAACGTGGATACAGATCACGTTTTTGGCGCCGCGCTCCAAACGCAGTTGGCGCGCCGCTTCCAAGAACGGCAAAGATTCTATATCACCTACCGTTCCGCCGATTTCTACAATAGACACATCACATTCTTTTTCAAATGCGCAGAAACGTTTTTTGATTTCGTTGGTAATATGCGGAATGACTTGAACGGTAGCCCCCAAATATTCGCCGCGGCGTTCTTTATCAATAACGGTTTGATAAATACTGCCGGCGGTGTTGGTGTTGGCTTTGGTCATGTTGACATCTAAAAAGCGTTCATAATAGCCCAAGTCCAAATCCGCTTCGGCTCCGTCCACGGTGACAAATACTTCGCCATGTTGGTAAGGGCTCATGGTGCCGGGGTCTACGTTAATATAAGGGTCGCACTTGATCATGTTTACTTTAAGGCCGTGCAATTGCAAAAGTTTGCCGATGCTGGCGCCGGAAATCCCTTTACCCAGGGAGCTGACGACGCCGCCGGTGATAATGATGAATTTAGACATACGTTTTTCTCTCCTTAATATATATAAATTTTCAGTTGCTTGTTTGTGTAATGCAAACAATTTTCTACATTTGGCTTATTTTGCGTTGCCTTGCCTGCACCGTACTTAGCAGTACTTGCCTTGGCAACTAGCCCCGCAAACTAAACTCAAATCTAAAAAATCATGCAACAAACACAAAATTTTCAGTACGTCATTTTCAGTTGCTTGTTTGTGTAATGCAAACAATTTTCTACATTTGGCTTATTTTGCGTTGCCTTACATTGAATGCGTTTGCATACAACACAAAACCTTTTCCTACTTTGGTTTTCTTTGCCCTTGGAAACGTCAAAAAGGGGAACTCCCGCCGTAGCGGGAGTTCTTCGCTTTACAATGTTTTCAAATATTCTTCGGCGTTTTGCAAGTCTTGCGCGGTGTCTATGGCCGGGCCGGCAGGCTCTATGACCACACACTTTAATGTCATGCCATCTTCCAGGGCGCGCAGTTGCTCCAATTTCTCCAGCTTTTCCAGCGGGCTGGTGGGCAAACTGACAAAACGTTGCAACGCTTCGCGGCGATAGCCGTAAATGCCGCAATGGTGCCAATAGGGAATATTTTTGTTCTCTTCGGTAATTTCGCGTTTATAAGGCACGCGCGAACGCGAAAAGTACAAGGCTTTTCCGTCTTGGTTGAGCACCGCTTTGACACAATTGGGATTGTTGATTTTTTCTTCGTCCAACATCGGTGCTACTGCCGAAGCAATATCACAGCTTTCGTCTTTTTGTAAAAGTGCGGCAATTTTTTTCAGCGTGTCCGGCTTTAAAAACGGCTCATCGCCTTGCACATTGATAATAAATTTTTCCGCTCTGCCTTGGGCGGCTTCATACACGCGGTCGGTACCGCTTTGGCAGTCCTGGCTGGTTAGCACGGCTTTTGCGCCAAATTGGGCGGCGGCATCTACGACGATTTGGTTTTCCGTCGCAATCAACACTTCGCCTATGTCTGCTTTTTTGCAGGCTTCATACACATATTGCACCACCGGCTTACCGGCTAAAAGTTTTAAGGCTTTTCCGGGTAAACGCGTGGACCCATAACGGGCGGGAATAACAATTAAAAAATCACTCATGGCAATTCCTTTTCTATTTCTTGCGGGGTAACAACCGCGGTGCCGGATTTGGCCACCACAATCCCGGCGGCGTAATTAGCCAAGACGGCGGCTTCATGCAGTTTTGCTCCGCACGCTAAGGCCAGGGTAAAGACGGAAA
Source organism: Elusimicrobiaceae bacterium (assembly GCA_017501565.1). Taxonomy (GTDB): domain Bacteria; phylum Elusimicrobiota; class Elusimicrobia; order Elusimicrobiales; family Elusimicrobiaceae; genus Avelusimicrobium. Next base: position 10,216 of record JAFVWP010000113.1, read on the forward strand.
TAACGGTGTCTCCCGCGCCGGTAACATCAAACACTTCGCGTGCGGTGGCCTGGACGTGGACCGATTTCTTTTTTCCTTTTTCAAACAGGCTCATTCCGTCGGCACTGCGCGTAATTAAGATAGACTCTGCGTTTAACATTTTCAAAATTTTCCAACCCAAGTTTTCCATTGCTTCTTCGCCAGATTTGGGGGATAAACCCGCGCCTTCCCAGGCTTCTTTGGTATTGGGAGTCATGCAAGTAATATTTTTATACTTTTTGAAATTATCAATTTTGGGGTCTACACACACCGGGATTTTTTGCTTGCGGCAGGCTTCAATCAAGGTTTTGATGTTTTTGTCGGTTAACATACCTTTGGCATAGTCAGACAAAATAACCCCTTTGGCTTTCTTTAGCGCTTGGGTAAAGTTTTTCATACATTCCCCGGCTACTTCGTGCGCGACGGGGTGTTTGCTTTCGCGGTCATAACGGACAATCTGTTGTTGCTCAGCCATAACGCGGATTTTTTGGGTGGTAGGGCGGTCATAATCTTCGGCGATGCCCAAAATATTGACGCCTTTCTCACGCAGAAATTCTTTCAAAAGTTCGCCGCCGGCATCTCGGCCCACTACGGAAATTAACGTGGGTTTGGCGCCCAACGCGGCCAAATTGACCGCTACGTTTCCCGCGCCGCCGGCTACAAAAAATTCTTTGGTTACTGCCACTACGGGCACCGGGGCTTCCGGCGAAATACGGCTGACGGAGCCTTTGATGAAGTGGTCTAACATAATGTCACCCACTACAATCATTTCTTTACCTTTAAACGAACGTAAAATCTCTTTGAGTCTTTTGCTGGGAATGGTTTGCATAGATACCTCTTATAATCTAAGATTATAAAATATTTGCACTTTCTTGTCTTTGATACTCTAAAAGCTCTGCCGAAACGGAGCCGATAAACACTTCTACTTTCATTTTTACGGGCATTTTATATTCATCATCGGTTACCCAAACTTTTAGGTTTTTGCCCTTAGATACAAAAATTCCTTCCCCGCGGATTTGCGGCTCTACCAAAATAGTGTTAAACGTTCCCGCGGCGGTTTTTACTTTTTCTTTTTTTAATACTTTGACCAAAAGCGGATATTGCTTGGCTCTGTTAACAATATCAAATACCAAATCTTGGCCCACTTTTAAGTCTTGGCTTCTTACATAATACAGCGAAGATAACATATCCACTACCTTTATTTCTAATGGCCCTTGGACGGGGCGGGAGTTCTTTTTCTTATTGACCAACCCTTTATATTCTTTGCCTTGATAATCAAACGTAACCCATTCATCTCTTAAGTAGGTGCCTTCGCGTACGCTTTGCCCATAGCCTAAAGAGTAAAAATCTTTTGCGTCCAACCAAGATTGGTTTATATCTCTTACTTTAAATACCGCATCAATCACAGGGGCGGAAAAAGCGGTGGTTTGCAACAGATAGGCCTCTCTGCCATTGATATTTACTAATCCCCGATTGCGGATATAGGCAGTGCCAGCTTTGATGAAAGTGTAGTAAATGCCGTATTTAAGCTGTTCGTAGGCCCAAGGCGCGGATTGGGGGGCTTTTTTATCCGGTACGAGTCCGGCAAAAGGGTGCAAAGAGCGGTCGGAAAAATCAATCAATTCTTCATCTTCAAAAACGGCCCGGTCCGGAGCCGGCAACGCCGGTAAGGACATGGCCTCTTTCGGTTGCGCGGTGGCAGTAGCGGGCTTGGTTTGGGCGGTTTCGGTTGTAGAAAGGATACGTTGGGGGGGCGTGGTTTTGTCTTGGGGAGCAGAAATTGAAATTTTTTCTTTTTCTTCGGTTTTGTTGGTCGTAGGCGTATGGTCCGTGTTGTTTTGCGGTAAGGGCGCGGCGGTTGTTTCTGCTTGGGGCGTATTCGGTACGGCGTTGGGCAGAGCCGGCGGTGTTTGGGTTGCGGTGCGGCACGCAGCCGACAGCGCCAACATCAGGGCTAAACAAAAAATCTTATGCACGTTTGCTCTCCCGTAAAATATAGCTGGCCGCGCGGGCCATATCGCGCGCGATGAAATCCGGTTTTAAATCGGGATATTTTTGGAGATGATTTTTTCCGTTAGCGGTAGTCATCAGCACCGCACGCAAGCCTAATTTTTGCCCGAAAAGGACGTCGGCTTTTTTATCACCCACCATGAAAGAATGTTGGACGTCAATGTCGTATTTTTTGATTAACTTTTCGCCCAATAAAGTGCCGGGTTTGCGGCATGAACAGGCCTGATGCGGCGCATGCGGGCAAAAGACAATTTCTTCTATGACGGCGGGTTTAAGTAAGTCTTGTAAATGGCGGTGGACGGCGTTGACTTCTTTTTCGGAGAAATAGCCGCGTCCGATGCCGGATTGATTGGATACAATAAAAAAATGAAATCCCGCTTTAGCCAGGCGTTTTAGTGCCGCCGGAACGGGGGCATACAGGCGCACTTGGGCCGGGTTACTTAAATAGGTTCCCGGTTTTTCGTGGATTAGGGTGCCGTCTCTGTCAAAAAATACAGCCTTTATGGGACACATTGCGGATTATCCTCCAACCATTTTTTGGCTTCGTTTTCTCTTTTCCAACGATTATGCGCCCAAAGCCAATTTTCCGGCTTTTGGCGAATCCAATTTTCGTAAATATCCGTCAGTTTGCGCATAAAAAGGCGCACATTTTCCGGGCTGTATTCCGTCGGTGGAATAAGCGGTGTTTCTACTTGGCAAATGATTTTGCCGTTTTCGCGGTTGACCACCACCGGAATGACAGGCACTTGCAAGCGGATAGACAACAGGGCCGTAATGGGCGACATTGCCGACGGACGGCCTAAAAAATTCATAAAAAAGTCCGTAGATAAGATATTTTGGTCGGTTAAAATACCAATCATTTTTCCTTTTTTTATCCAACGTACACACGCCAAAAAAGGGTTGGCATCGTGGTTGCTGTGAAAGGTAGTCCCGCCGAAGATATTGCGCAAGCGGTTGGTTTCTTCATCTACATAGGGGTTGTCTTGCCGTTGTGCCAAAACGGCTTTCTCCAGCCCTTCCACCGACACCGCCATACCGAACGCTTCCCAATTGGTAAAATGCCCGATGTGAATAATGCCGCCTACTTTATTTTTTTGGTTTTCTTTAAGAATATCCAACCCTCTGATTTCTACGTGTTTTTTGAAGGTTTCTTTGGAGTAGGAAGAAAGTTTCACCACTTCAGCTAAAATTTGCCCCATATTTTGCCAGGATTTATAGGCAATTTCTTTTACTTGTTGGGGGGATTTATCGGGGAAAGCCAAGGAAATATCTTTTAAATTTCTTTCAAAGCGTTTGCGCATGATTTTGGTGGCGGCCCCGGTGGCAAAACGTCCGGCGGCAATGGCCGCATGATACGGCAATATCCGCAAACACCAACACGCAACTTTCAGCCCTGCATATTGGGCAAAGTATGTGGGGGATTTTTTAAATCTCATACTTCATTATACTAATTTTGGCTCCTTTTCCCCGATGGTTTTGGCAGAAAGAAAAAAGGGGGGGAAATAAATGCTAAAATATATCAAATTTAATTTGGGCTGAGGTAGTGTATGGACGTACTCGCTTTGCGTGAAAAAATGAAAAATAATTGGGCCGGACGCGTGTTGCTCTTAGGGGCAAGCAAGGTTTACGGCTTAGGTGCCTGGTTGGACCGCGTCAGCTACGATAATGGTTGGCAAACATCTCACAGCGTTAATTCCCGCGTGGTGTGCATCGGCAATATTACCGCCGGCGGCACCGGCAAAACAACGGCTGTTTTATTGGCTGCAACGGCTTTGGCCAAAGAAGGGGTGCGCGTATCTATTGTTTCGCGCGGATACAAACGTCAACAACGCGATAAAAACGAAGTGGTGGTTTTGTTTGATAATCCGGATACGGATTGGCGCTTAGCCGGCGATGAACCTTATATGATGAGCCGCGTGTTGAGCCAATATAAAGTGCCTATTGTCATTTGCCAGGACCGCGTAAAAGCCGCTACGGAAGCCTTGCGCAGATTTAGAAGCCAAATCATTTTGTTGGACGACGGCTTGCAACATTACCGCCTGAAAAGAGATGCCAATATCATTTTAGTAGACGCTAAAAATCCGTTTGGCGGCGGGCATCTGTTGCCTTTGGGCAATATGCGCGAACCTTTTACGGCATTAAAAAGGGGGGCTTTGTTTGTGCTGACGCATTGTGACCAGGTAACGGAACGTGAATTAGAGAACGTAAAAGATAAAATCCGCGAATATAATGACTTGGCCGACATCATAGAAAGTGTCCACCAACCGGAGTATTACATGGACGTATGCAACGGCAAAAAGGTGGATTTAAAAGATATTAAAGGCAAAGTGGGTTGTTTTAGCGCTTTGGGCCACCCGGAAACGTTTGAAAATACGTTAAAAGGATTGGGCTTGGAATTGGCGCAAAAATGGCGCTTTGGTGACCACGAGCATTACAGCGAAGAACGTTTACGCACCTTTGAGCAAACGCGCAACGGCTTGCCGTTGATTACCACGTTTAAGGATTTTGTAAAATTCCCGGACAATTGGCGCGAAATTTTAACGAAAGATGTATATGTTTTATCGGTGAATTTAAAAATCCGCGGCGGCGAAGCGGAATTTAATAAGTTTACCGATGCGTTGTACCCAAACTTTTCAAAAATACGCCGTTAAACGATATTTGCCGAACAGAAAAACACCCGCCAAAAGCGGGTGTTTTTCTATTAGAATTTTTAAATTATATCCCGCCGAAGCGGCGTTGGCGGTGCTGATATTCCAGCACCGCTTTTTTCAACTCTTCTTCATTAAAGTCCGGCCACAAGACAGGAGTAAAGTAAAACTCGCTGTATGCGGCTTGCCATAATAAAAAGTTTGATAAGCGTTGCTCGCCCGACGTGCGGATAATCAGCTCCGGCGCGGGCAACTGCGGCTGGAACAAATGGGCCGAAATATCTTGGGGAGTGATGTGGTTTTTTCCTTGGGCTATTAAGGCATTGACGGCGTGTGTGATTTCTTGTTGGGAGCCGTAGTTTAAGGCCAAGTTTAAGGTAAGCCCGTCATAATGAGCGGTGCTTTGCACCAAGCGGTCTATTTTTTCTAAAATCTGCGGTGGTAAAGGCTCTCTTTCTCCGCTGACCCAAATGCGCAAGTTTTGCTTTTGGGCAGATTTTTGGTATTCGTCCAAAGTTTTTTCCAACAGGTCCATTAACGTATTGATTTCTTCTTTCGGGCGGGACCAATTTTCAGTAGAAAAAGCATACAAAGTTAAAAATTTAATGCCCAAAGCGGGAGCCGCTTCAATCACGCGGCGGACGGCTTTTGCCCCTTCTTTATGCCCGGCTGAACGCGGCAAATTGCGCGCGGCGGCCCAACGGCCGTTGCCGTCCATGATAATGGCAATATGTTGCGCGGGGGGATTGAATGTTTGGCTCATAATTATATTTTACCTAATTAATGCTTGCAGATAAAGCTGGCGCGGCGGGCTTGGTTTTTATAAAATACTGATATGCACTTTATTAAATACCAAGGCCTGGGCAATGATTTTATCTTTGTGGACGGGCAAACAGAAACTTTTAGTAATCTTTCCAGCGCCGCGCAGGTGTTGTGCGACCGCCGCTTTGGCGTCGGTGCGGACGGGTTGATTTTAATGACCCCTTGCAAGGATAGCCATCATGCCCGTATGCGTATCATCAATGCCGACGGAAGCGAAGCCGAAATGTGTGGGAATGCTTCCCGCTGTGCGCCGCTGTTTTGGCGGGAATTGGGTTATTTAAAAACCAATGAATTGGTGTTGGATACTTTAGCCGGGCCGATTATTACACGTGTGAAAGATTGGTCTGCGGGGTGGGTGTCGGTAGATATGGGTATGCCCCGCTTAACACGTGCGGAAATACCGATGACGGGCCAAGCAGACAGCCAAGCCATAGAAATACCCCTTACCGCCGCCGGGCAATCCTGGCGCGGTACGGCCGTATCTATGGGCAACCCCCATTTTGTTATTTTTGTGCCGGATATACATGGCGTTTCGGTGGAAAAAGTCGGCCCCGAAATAGAAAAACATCTTTTCTTTCCTAAAAAAACCAATGTGGAATTTGTGCAAAAAATAGATAGCCGTACCTTGCGTATGCGTGTGTGGGAACGCGGTGCCGGCATTACCCAGGCTTGCGGTACCGGCTCTTGTGCTACGGCGGTGGCGGCGGTGTTGACAGACCGGACCGAAGAGCAAGTGCGCATTTTGTTGGACGGCGGTGAATTGAATATAGATTGGCGCGGACGCCAACATATATATATGAGCGGGCCTGCCA
>JAFVWP010000009.1 GCA_017501565.1 Elusimicrobiaceae bacterium
AGTTTGACGGCGGCTCCTTTTATAAAAACGCTTTGTTTTATGGCGGGCTGTGTGTTGGTTACCAGCATTAGCGGATTTTATTTAGGGCATTTATTAGGGCGCCGTTTTGGTACAATAATGGAAGTGTCGGGCGGGGTAGCCCTGGCGGCAATCGGCGTGCGGGTGCTACTCAGCGGCCTTGGAATATGCTAATATAAAAACAATACTTGCTGTAAAGGAGAAATTATGGAACTGATTCCCATGATTATTATTTTTATATGTTTATGCACGGATAATATGGTGACGGCCAATATGTCCGCAATGAAAATGGATTTAAAAACAAAGAGTATTTTTTCTATTAAAGCCGGGCTTTATTTCTCCGGGTTTAATGCGCTGATGTTTACCATCGGATATATTTTGAGCATTATTTTCTTCCGCGGGTATTTTGTGAACGCGTCTAATTGGATTGCTTTCGCTTTTCTGTTGTTATTGGGGATTAAATATATGTTGGAAACGGTGGAAAAATCTCCCAGCTTTAAAGAAGAAGAAGCCAATGATACCAAAAAGATGTTGAAAGTATCTTTGTTGTCTGCGACCCAATTTTTGTTTATCGGTTATCCGTTGGAGCTGCAAGGCAAGAGTTGGTTCCCGCAAGTAATTTTCTTGTTGGTGATTACGTTCTTAATGACCATTTTGGGTTTTCACTTGGGGAGTAAAACCTCCAGAACGATTCGCAGTAAAAAAGTGGAATTTGTTGCCGGGTTGATTTTGGCGGTTATGGCCATTCGCATGATTATTTTGTAGGTTTAGTTTTGTTTTTAACAGCGTGAAACTTTTTGTTTCACGCTGTTTTTTGTTGCCTGCCGTCGGGAAAAAGAAAAAGCTTGACTCATTTTTTTTTTTTGCTACACTTTGTGTGAAATGGCAGCGCGGGCGAAATAAAATGCCGTTTGCCGTAGCATATCGGCCCGCAAGGAGAAGAAAAATGAAAAAAGGTTTTACGTTGATAGAACTATTGGTAGTAGTCTTAATCATTGGTATTTTGTCAGCCGTGGCTTTGCCTCAGTATCAAAGAGCTGTGCAAAAAAGCCGTGCCACACAAGGTTTTGTTACTTTAAGTGCGTTGAATAAGGCCCAACAGGAATATAAGTTAGCAACCGGAGAATACACGGCTGATTTGGATAACCTTTCCATACATTTTGATTATGATGACTTGGCTTGTGGCGGGGTTGGGCCGGAGACCGCTGCTTTCTGTAATATGGGTATTACGAGTACGTTAAGAATGGAAGTAGTGCTTCCTGCACCGGATAGTCATTACACAAAGTGGCGTTGTATTGCGACTCAAGGTGATTCTGTGGCCCAAGCGGTATGTAAATCCTTTGGCGGTGTTATATTTCAAACAGGTCCAGGATTAGACTACTATTCTATGCCACATTAAAAACACCCCCGCCTTTTGGCGGGGGTTTTGGTGAACAATAATTTTATTCTTCTACCACCGCGGCCCACTCTACCATTTCTACGTCAGCTTGGTCTTGGGCGGATTTTTTAGCGGCTTTGGCGGCCTGTTTTGCTTTTTTATGTTCGGCTTTTATAGCCTTTTTTTCGGCTTTGCCCTGAGCTTTCTCTTGTTTGATGTCGGCTTTGGCCTGTTTTTTAGCGGCTTTGATTTCTTCTTTAACGGCGGCTTTGTCGGATTTATATTCTTCTCTTATCAGCTTTTTTTCTTGCTTTGTCAAAGTTTTGTCCGTTTTCAGAAAAGCCTTGCCTTGCTGTTTCTCCGCCGTTACTTGTTCTTTGGTGTTTTTTACTTTAGCATGCGTGCATGCTTTTACACAGGCTAAATCCCCTTTGGTGCAATTGCAAGGCGCGGCTTGCGCTACGGCACAGCATACCAAAGCAGATGCAAGCGTGAATACTATTTTTTTCATACATACCCCCTGGTGATTATTTACTGCTTTTTCATTGTAAAATAAAAAACCGCGCTTTTGGGCGCGGTTTTTTGTATTAGAAATACGGGTTATTTTACCAAGGCTTTCCAAGCGGCTAATTCGTTTTTAGCGGTTTTTTCAGCATTTTTGGCAGTTTCTTTGGCTTCGGCCGTTTTAGTTTTCAAAGCTTTTTTAGCTTCTTCCAACTTCGCTTCAGCGGCGGCTTTTTCATCGTCGTTGTTGGCAGCTTTTAAATTGGCTTTGGCTTCTTCCACTTTGGCTTTGGCGGCTTCAATTTTGCTGTCGGCATCGGCTTTGGCTACGGCAATTTTGCTGTCCATTTCTACTTTTTTGGCTTGCAAATTGGCTTTGTAGTCTTCAGCGGCTTTTTTAGCGGCAGCTTTTTTGGCTTCAGCTTGGGCTTTGGCTTGCGCTTTTTTAGCTTCGGCCTGGGCTTTCAATTCTTCTTTTTTGGCTTTAGCTTCGGCTTTTTTGGCTTCAGCTTGGGC
>JAFVWP010000114.1 GCA_017501565.1 Elusimicrobiaceae bacterium
GAAATATAAAAAGACCTGTTTTTAGGCTGTTTTGTGAACTCGTGCTCAAGAGCACTCAAACACACAAAACAGACAACTCCTAAAAACAGGTTTTTTATGGATATTTCTAAAATCGGCGAAAACGGCAAGTTATTATTTGTGTTGTTTTTCCGTTGGGGAAAAAGAAAAAACTTGATTTGTGTTTTTTTTTTTTTCTACAATTTTTACGAAAGAAAAAATGTAGAAAAAAGTAAAAAGGGAGAAAAAAATGAAGAAAGGTTTTACCTTAATAGAGCTATTAGTAGTGGTGTTAATTATAGGCGTATTGTCCGCCGTGGCTTTACCGCAATATAGGAAATCTGTCTTTAAGGCAAAATTGGCACAGGCAGATGTTTTGATTTCGGCTTATAAAAAAGCGATTCAATCTTATTTATTGGCAAATGGTTCTCTTCCGGCTAATCCGGATAAATATATTTGGTTTTCTGGGAGCGGTGCTATCGGAGAGATTAATTTTAAAAGTATTAAACAAGACTCTACGAAAGATTATCTTGGTAACAATATAAGGGGGCAAGCTTCTTGCTATAGATCGTGTGAAATATTAATACTGGCTTGTCAAAATACTTCTCCTGTGTCTCCGTGTACGCAAGTTCAGTTCAATTCTTCTGATGGAAATATTTGGAAATGTACCAATATGCTTTTTTCTAATACCCCGCCGGAGTGGCAAAGAGAAATGATGAGCGAATGGTATAAAAAACATGTGCAACAATAAAAAAAATCCCGAGTTAAACTCGGGATTTTTTATTTGTTAAGTAAATTGGCTGACGGCTTAAAGCGTACTTTTTGTTTGGCGGGCACTTGCACTTTTTCGCCTGTTTTGGGGTTGTGGCGTTGGACGGGGCGGGCCGTCTTTAAGTGAAAGGTGCCAAAGTTGCTGATGACCACTTTTCCGTCGCGTTTAAGCCCGTGTTTGATAATCTCAAATACTTTATCTACTGAGCTTTTGGCCTGTTTTTTGTCTAATACGTGGCGGGTAAGGTGTCTGATAACGTCGTCTTTATTCATGGCAAATCCTTATTTGTCCCCGCGATTGACAAAGCCCATGGCTTGCAACAGCACATGCGGGTGTTTGCCTTGGCAAACAATTTGCCAAATGGCGCTGATGATGGGGGTATTTAAATTGTTTTTGCAAGAAATATCGTAAACACTTTGCACGGAGTTGACCCCTTCGGCAATGGTGCCTACCTGCTTTTTGGCTTCTTCTAAAGAAAGCCCCGCGCCCAACTTTTCGCCCAAGCGGCGATTGCGGGAAATGGCAGACATACCTGTCAAAATCGCATCGCCAAACCCGGCTAAGCTATACACAGAGCCCGGTTGACCGCCTTGGCTGACGATAATATCGTTCATTTCTTCCAAGGCTTGGGTAATCAAAGCCGCTTTGGAGTTGGCTCCATCGCCGATGCCGTCAATGACGCCGCACCCGATGGCTAACACGTTTTTGATAGCTCCGCCGTATTCGGCCCCGCGGCGGTCTGCCGACGGCACCACAATAATCGGGTCTGCATTAAATACGTGGCGGATTTCTTCCACCAACGCAGCATTTTTCCCGGCCAATATAATTTTGGTCGGCACATTTTGCGCTACTTCCAAAGCAAAGCTCGGGCCGGTAAAGGCAAGCACTTGATCTTTGAGTTGGGGGATTTCTTCTTCAATGATTTCACAAATCGTTTTAAAAGTTTTTTCTTCAATGCCTTTAGACGCGCTGACCACCGGCAATACTTTGCCGTTGAGCAAAGGTTTTAATTGTTCGCGGCAAAACGCGCGGATTGCTTTGGAAGAAATGACAAAAACAATCATATCCGTATCTTGCACGGCTTCGGCTACGTCGCCGGTCAGACGGATATTGTCGTGAATTTTAAAATTAGGAATATTCGGGTGGCGGCCAATGGTTTTAAGTACGTTGAGCAGTTGCTCATTGTATTCCCACAGGCTTACTTTATAGCCGCCTTTGGCCAAGTGTTGGGCAATTACACTGCCCCAAATGCCGGCCCCGAAAACGGAAATTTTATTTATGTTCATTTTTTCTTTTTTTAGCGCCGTCTTCAAAAGCTAATTCTTTTTTGGCAAGCAAGCGTTTGATATTCGGCACATGTTTGTAAATGACCAACAACCCGATGGCAGAAGACATAATGTCTACCGACAGGGAATGATGACCGATGAAATAACCGCTGATAGGCAATACCAAGCAAGCGGTAATAGAGCCGATGGAAATGCGCCCCCACAAGGCAACACAAATCACAAAGGAAGCAAAAGCCAAAGCGGTGGGAATGGGCAAAAGCGCCGCAAACACGCCGGCAGAAGTAGCCACCCCTTTGCCACCGCGGAATTTTAAGTAAATGGTCCACATGTGGCCCAAGATGGTGATGGTACCGCACAAAATAGCCTGCCAATATTCTCCGGGGAAAACATGCAAGGCTAAACTGACGGGGATAAACCCTTTCAAGCCGTCAATTAAAAACGTAGTAATCCCGGCCCATTTGCCAACCGTTCTGTAAACATTGGCCGCACCGGGGTTGCCGGACCCATGTTCACGAATATCAATGCCCATGGCTTTGCGGGCAATCAGGTAACCGGTAGGAACGGCCCCGAGCAAATAACTAAACAGCGCGAGTAAGAGTACTTTTATCATCATATATTTATTATATAAAGTTTGGGCCTTACGGCAAACCCAAAACTAAAAAAGGATTGGCTTTTTGGCTTTTTTTATATACACTAAAAAAGAGCATATTCGGATTTATTGGGGAAAATATGAAAAAAATTTTTACTTTTCTTTTGTTTTTAATACCGCTGACGTTGATGGCACAAGCCGACAAAGAGCCGTTTTTCTACGTAGATGATTTTTTAAACCAAAGTGTCATTCATGTAGAAGGCGATAGGGACTATGGCCGTTGCCAGGCTTTGCGCTTGTCCGATGAGTGGTATTTGACGGCGGCCCACTGCGTTTATCCGGCCTGTAAGCGGGAGTGCGATGTGGTGGTAGAGCTGATTCAACACCCGGCCTTAAAGGCACAGGTGGAAGTGCGTCATCGCTCATCGGACCCGAAAGTATTTGTTCCGCGCGAGTATGAGCCGAAAAGAAACAAAAGTATCCGCAGTGATATGGCTTTGATTAAGATAGAGCCTTTGCCAACCAACCATTATTTTTTCAGTGCGGAAGAAGAAAGCCAAATTGATTACCCGATGTTTTTGGAAAAATTACAATCGTCCAAATTTTCCCGCTTGCGCCAACAATGGAATGCTTTGCACGGACAAAGAGCCACTTTGCTGACGATAGAAGGCTCCGTTGCGCGTCATTTGCAGCAACCCATTGCCGTCCCGGTGTTTAGCGGGGCTGATATTTTTTACCAGGAAAGTTTCGGGCAAAATTTCTTTTACTTTCCGCAACTTCGTTATTATATGGGTAAAAACTTTGGTGTAGAAAAAGGCATGAGCGGTTCGGGCGTTATTATTCCCGGCGGTAAAGCGGTGGGGGTAGTGTCTGCCAACTTAGAAGGCTCCGGTCAGATTGTCAGTTATAATGAAGCGGACCAACCTATATCGGTTTTGCCCTATGATGTGTCTTTTTTCTTCTTTACTCCTTTTACTCCTAAGAATAAAAATTTCATAGAAGCCACCCTGGAAAGCCAGGGTACTAAACGCAGCAACCGCCCTTACTTTGCCAAAATCGGTGCGCACAATGCCGCTATGGTGGATTTAAAAGTAGAAGAAGCCTTTGAAGATGCGCCTTCGGTGCAAGATATTGAAGATACTAATTTGCGCTAGTTTTTTTGCGCAGTTCGGCATAGTTGCCGTCGGTAGCCATAATTTTTAATTCCAGGCCGCCGTCATTGGTCGGGGTGCGGGAAAGCACCAAAGAACGCGTGTAGATTTGACCGAGTAAGTCCGCCTGTTTTGCACTGATGCGCAAGGGGCGGACTTTCCATTTTATTTTCAATGCTTTTTCAACCGCCGTCAATAAAGCAGAAAGGCCTTTTTGTTTTTCGGCACTGATAAACAGCGCGCTTGGGTATTGGTTTTTCAAAAGTTGCAGTTGCACTTCAGATAATAAATCCGCTTTGTTGAATACGTCAATAATGGGCAGTTCGGCCGCGTGTAAATCGGTAACGATTTTATGCACTACGCGGGCCTGTTCTTCCCGTTGGGGGGAAGACGCATCATGTATGTGCAAAAGAACATCGGCAAAAGCGGTTTCTTCCAAGGTGGCCCGAAAGGCAGAAACCAAAGAATGGGGGAGCTTTTGGATAAAGCCTACCGTGTCTGTAAAGAGCATTTGGCCGCCGCCTTTCATCGGTACGCGGCGGGTGGTAGGGTCCAGTGTGGCAAAAAGTTTATCATCGGCATAAACGGCTTTTTCTTGGGTGAGTGCATTGAGCAAAGTGCTTTTGCCGGCATTGGTATAACCGATGAGGGCTATCTGCGGCAACGGCACGCGTTGGCGTTTTTCGCGGCGCAAAGAGCGTTCTTTCTTTACTTGTTCTATTTCTTGTTCCAACCGGGATATGCGTGCGCGAAGGCGCCGTCTGTCATACTCCAGCTTACGCTCTCCCGGGCCACGCATACCGATACCGCCCTTTTGTTGCATCATGGCGCTGCCACGTCCGCTTAAACGGGGCAATAAGTAATTGAGCTGGGCCAGCTCTACTTGCAGTTTGCCTTCTTGCGTGCGGGCACGTTGGGCGAAGATGTCTAAAATCAGGCGGGTGCGGTCTAATACTTTGGCGGGCAAAATCTCTTCCAAGTTTTTTTGTTGAGCGGGAGAAATTTCTTCGTCAAAAATAACGGAGTCTATTTTCTCTGCGGCGCACTCCGCGGCTATTTCTTGCAGTTTTCCCGTACCTATCAACGTGGCCGCGTTAAAGTTTTGCACGCGTACCTGATAAACGCGGTGCACATTTGCACCGGCGGTGTTAGCCAAGCGGGCAAGCTCTTCTAAAGAATGGGAAAGGGCAAATTCGTTTTTTAAACAGACCCCGATTAAAATCACTTTTTCCATTTATAAATTGCCGTAATGCGTTAAAATCTTATTGATTATTTTTTCTGTGTCAAAGTCCTGCGTGGCGGATAAATCCAAGCGCAGGGCATTTTTATATCGGTTAAACCAGGTGCGTTGGCGTTTGGCATATTGGCGGGTA
>JAFVWP010000115.1 GCA_017501565.1 Elusimicrobiaceae bacterium
GCTTTTAACGAAAACGTAAATCTACCCAAATCTGCTATCTGTAAAAATATTTTGAAACACAAATATCATATTTTTTCTAATATAGAAGATTGGAAACATTTTATCTCACAATTTAAATTTGCTTTTGGAGATAGGTTACATGGTAGTATTTGTGCATTAAATGCAGGTATTCCGGCTATGTGTACGAACACTGATTCCCGCGCAAGGGAAATGTGTGAATTTTTACATATTCCCTATTACCCCCATGTTACAAAAGATACAGATGTCTTAAAACTATATGAGCAAGCCGATATAGACGGACTGAATAAACATTATCCAACGCTATTTAAAAATTTCTGTAATTTTATTGAAAAGAATGTAGGAGTTATTCCATTCTCCCGACAAGCTACAATTGAGCAACCCACTTTGCGGTTATATTCGGGCAAAAATATAGCGGGTTTAAAAAGAAGTTTTATCGGTAAAAAATTAAAAAATATTTTTTATCACAAAAAAAGAGATAGTATAAGAATCTTATTTTTTAAGTTCAAAACAAAAAAACACCAGTAAAATCCAAAATATAAAATAGGAATTGTATATGAATTCTCCGCTTGTTTCTGTTTTTATCCCTTATTACAATGACCAAGATTTTTTGGCCAAAGCTATTGAATCGGTATTAAAACAAACCTACCCAAATTGGGAATTAATTTTGTGCAATCACGCAAGCACAGATGATAGTCGCCACATAGCCCATTCTTTTCAAGACAAGCGTATTAAACACCTAGATATGCCTAAAAATTATGACGCAGGCGGCGGGTTGGTCTTTGAGACTATGTTAAATGCGTCCACCGGCAAATATGTAAAGCCGCTTTGTGCCGATGACGCATTAAAACCCAATTGTTTGGAAAAAATGGTTTGCTTTTTAGAAAACAACCCCAAATTAGATTTTGCCTTTTGTGATATTGCTTATGTGGACGAATTCGGAAAAGATTTAAAAAATACTTGGTTTAATGCCAGACCTGATTTTTCTATTCAGAATGACGAAATCAAATTGCTTAAATTGTATCGCAAAGGAATTCAGACTCTACCCTATATCGGCAGTATAGTACGAAGAAAGGCTCTTTTAAATATTCACTATGACCCTAGCTTGATTATGTTGTTTGATATGAGTATTTGGTTGCAGTTGCTACTGCAAAATAAAAAAATGGCTTATATCCCCGATGTATTGGCTGAATATAGATGTCATCGTGAACAAATGAGCGGGTTAAAAAATGAACAGATAGCAGGAAGAAGATCATTTTTTGAATTTCCTATTTTTCATGATTTTTTTGCTAAATGCAAAGATGTATATCTCATTAAAAAAGTGTTTTCTGATAGCCAATATATTACTCAATTAAAAGAAGAACAGGATATTCCTTTCATCGTTTATCATGCTTATTTTGCTAATTCAGAAGAATTAATCCATTGTTATAAATTGCATGAATTATTAGACAATAAAGAATATCGCCAACATTTGATTAAAGTTTTTGGCTACGATATTGATAATTATAGAAAAGAATATTCTTATCCGAGAAATATGGCCACCTCCAACAAATCAGTTCAAAAAGGATTTAAAAACTTTAGAACGAAAATTTATAAAAAGGCGCCTAAAGAGCTAAATTTATTTGAAATTACTTTTTTACTATCAAATAGACTCTTCCATATTCTGACTTTTACCAATTTAAGACAGAAAAGAAAAAAGAAATATTCATTGTAAAACACTTATTTCCAGATCATTAAAAGGAATTTATGAGTTTACAAACTCAATTAGAACTATTTTTACCGACTTACAACCGCAAACAATGCCTGGCGCATACCTTGGCGCAGTTAACCGCGCCTGAAAGCCCTGTGCGTAACTGCCGCATTACCATTTTAAACAATGCCAGCACAGACGGCACCAAAGAACTTTTGCAAAAGTATGCGGCCCGCTTTGCCAATATTAACGTCATTCATCACTCCAAAAACATCGGTGGTAATGCCAACATAGTCCGTTGTTTTGAATTAGCAACCGCGCCTTTTATGTGGGTAGTGTGTGATGATGATTCTTTTGATTGGAAACATTGGCACGAAATAGAAAAAGCCTTGCTAAGCGACCAATACGACATCCTGCTTACCCACAAGCATTTTCTAAAAGGCACCAGTGATATTGCCAAAATCATCCGTCAACTTACCTTCTTGCCGGCAGGCATTTACCGCACTCGATATATTACCGCCGGAGTGCTGATAAATATGTTCAACAATATTCCAAATCTTCTTCCTCATATGGCGCTTATCTGTGAAATCATTAATAAAAAGGGAATCATTTTTGTACCGGAAGGAGAAATTATTGCTCAAACAGGCATTGAAATTGCCAGTCCTTTAAAGGGGGTTGACCAAAAAACATACACCCCGCAATCGGCACGGGAAATGTTTTGGGTGGTGGGCTTTTTTAACTCTTTGCAACTTTTGCAAGACGAAAAACTGCGCACCTATGTAAAGAACAACTTGGGCCGCCATGGCTTCTTTGGCTATTTAATGGGGGCATTTCGGCTAAATTACACCCGATACGGCTCCAGCCAAATAAACGTACGCCTGATGATAAATAATATGAACTTGTGGCAACGTTTTCAGTTTTTCTGGGTGCGCGTGTTTTTGCAAATCATCAATTTTTTTCGCAAAAAAAATAATTTTTGAGAAGAGGACCTAAAAAAAGTAAACTATTATAAAGTAGCTTTTTATTATTGGAAAAAATTATGAAAAAACTAATCAATAACAACGACCTTATCAAAAATGCCAAACGCATGTGGCCATACGTAAAGCCGTATTGGTTCCGCGCTTTACTGGGCGTAGGCTTGACCATTCCCGTCGGCAGTTTAGATGCGGTGGTGGCTATGTTTATGAAGCCGTTTATGGATAAAGTAATGGTGGATAAACAACCCCATTTTTCTGCCATGATTCCCTTTTTGATTGTTGGCTTTACCATTGTTCAAGGCTGTTTGCAATACGCGTCCAACTATTTAAATACTTGGGTAGCCAACAAAATTACCTTGGGAGTAAAGCGCAAACTTTACGCAAAACTCCTGTTAATGGATTCCACTTATTTTGATACTAATAATTCAGGTACCATTCTGTTTCGTTACTCCAACGATGCTGAATTGGCATCTACCGGCCTGGTGGAAAATACCAAAAAGTTTTTATCCAAAACATTCTCTTCCATCGCTTTGGTGGGGGTGTTGCTTTACAACTCCTGGCAGCTGGCTCTTATCGCTATTGCGATATTGGGGTTATTTTTCTACCCGATTGTTTTCGTCAGAAAAAAAATGAAAGAAATCGTTAAAAAATCCGTTGTAAGTTTAGCATCAGTTATGACTATTTATAATGAAACTTTTGGCGGAAATAAAACCATTCGCTCCTTTACTTTGGAAGGAGAATTTTCCAAAAAATTTCATAGAGCGACCGAAGAAACTTTCAGATTAGCTATGAAAATGGTAAAAAGTACCAATTGGCTCTCTCCGTTAATGCACGTCATTATGTCTATCGGGATCGGGCTTGTCATCGGGTGCGGAAGTTACTTAATCGTCAGCGGACGCATTACCAGCGGTAACTTCGTGGCCTTCATTGCCGCGCTGATGATGCTTTACACGCCGTTAAAAGGGGTGGGGAATAACTTTGTGGCTATTCAAAATTCTTTCCTGGCCATAGACCGCATTTTTGAAATTTTGGACTTACAACCCACCATCAAAGATGCAGACGCGGCTAAAACCTTGCAACCGCTCCAAAAAGCCATTACCTTTGAAAATGTTTGCTTTGAGTATGTGCCCGGCAGAGAAGTTTTACACAATATTTCTTTAGAAATTCCTAAAGGAAATACCATCGCTTTAGTCGGCAACTCCGGCGGGGGGAAAACCACCGTTTCCGCTTTAATTCCGCGCTTGTATGATGTAACCAAAGGAGCGGTAAAAATTGACGGACAAGACATTAAAACCTTAAGTCAAAAATCGCTCCGTCAGCAAATTGCCATGGTTTTCCAAGATAATTTCTTATTCTCGGGCACCATTCGCGAAAATATTATGTTGGGCAACCCCCAAGCAAACGAAGAACAAATGTGGCAAGCCTTAAAAAACGCCTGTTTGGAAGAATTTGTAAAAGATTTGCCCAATGGGTTGGATACTGAAATCGGTGAGCGCGGTTTGTTGCTCTCCGGCGGGCAAAAACAACGCTTAGCCATCGCGCGGGCATTTGTTAAAGATGCTCCTATCGTCATTTTGGACGAAGCCACCAGCGCTTTGGATAACAAATCCGAGCGGGTGGTACAGGAAGCCTTGGATAACTTGATGAAGAACCGCACCGTCATCGTCATCGCCCACCGCTTAAGCACCATTCAAAATGCCAATAAAATTGTGGTGATTAATGACGGACAAATCGCCGAACAAGGCACCCACGACGAACTGCTGGCCAAAGGCGGAGCTTACTCCGCGCTTTACGCGATGCAGTTTAAAAATAAGGAAGAAAAGAAGAATTAGCGTTTTCTTTCCCTTTAAAATACCCCGGTCAAAACGGATCGGGGTATTTTTTTATACCAAAGCCGGAAGCCGTGAGATAAACGCCCCTTTAACCGCCCAAGAAAGAAACCTTAATATTTTTATACAATAAATTAGTCTTTTCCAACAGGAGAATATCTATGAGCAACACTTTACCCGTCAGCAATATAAACTCTATTTACGATGATGCCATGACGCAAATCTATCATCTTATGTTTGCCGATCATTTGGCAGATTTTAAAGATTTGGAAACTTTTTTCCCGGAATTATTTGCCGAAGAATCCGACAAATTGGACCTTTCCGCTATTGCTTATGACAAAGATAACGAATCCCGCGTGCGTATTTTAGCTTTCCGTCGTCTGAAAGAGATGGGCATCACTACCGATGAAAAAAATTTATTGGGCGTGATTATAGAAAATCACTTTAAAGAAGGCGGCATGGATACCTTGGCTATATATGCCGACGGACAGGTTCGCTATATTAACCAAGCTAATAAATTAGTCGTATCAGAACACGCGATAGACAAAGCATTACAAGCAGAAGTTTTCAAACTTTCGCAAAATATTTTACCGGTGCTTGGCCCTTGGGATAAACCAAGGCTCCCGCCGCCGGCGGCAGATTTCTTACGTGTTACCTTCTTGGTAAACGGAGATATTTACTTCGGGCAAGCCCCTACCGATGTGGCTTTTGAAGATGAAATGATGGCTCCTATTGCCAATGCCATGTTGCAAGTACTCCTTAAAACAATAGAAAAAGCATCTAATTCCACCGAAGAATAACTTTTTCACAGCTACTCATCAATATTCCAAGCCGGGAAACTCTTTCCCGGCTTTTCATAAATACTTATCAATACGTTCTGCTGATTTTAACAAAAACAAAAATTTACTAACTGATTTACAAGGCTATTTTAAAATATTAAACTTATTGATATAGGGGGAAAATAAAATGAATTCTTTTCATGTAAAACAAGTAAAGCAAGATTTGATTCAATGGATTCGGGATTGTTTTGAAACGAACGGAAAAGGTTGTAATGCTGTTTTGGGTATTTCCGGCGGAAAAGACAGCACCATCGCCGCGGCCCTGTGCGTGGAAGCCTTGGGTAAAGACCGCGTCATCGGGGTTATGATGCCCAATGGAGTCCAGAGCGATATTGCCGATTCCCAGGCGGTTTGCCAACATTTGGGCATACAGAATTTTGAAATCAATATCCAAGATGCTTACAATGCCATATCTGCCCAAGTAGGCGCAAAAATAAGCTTAACCGAACAAAGCAAAATAAATTTAGCGCCGCGGTTAAGAATGAGCACTTTGTATGCGGTGGCGCAATCCTTAAACGGACGCGTGATAAACACGTCCAACAAATCCGAAGCCTGGATTGGTTATTCCACCCGCTACGGCGACGGAGTGGGGGATTTTGCACCGCTGCTCAATCTGACCGCAACGGAAGTAATTGCTTTGGGAAAAGAGCTTAATCTGCCTGAATATTTAGTGGTCAAAGCCCCTGCCGACGGCTTAACCGGGAAAACAGACGAAGACAAACTCGGATTTACCTATCAAGCCTTAGACCGCTACATTCGCACCGGAGAAATAGAAAACGCCGAATGGAAAGAAAAAATAGACCGATTGCATAAAATCAATAGTTTTAAAACAAAACTGATGCCGTCTTTTCCGTACGAAAGATAAGCAAAAAACAGGTTAATTATATATAATAAGCCTATATTCTTTCTCTAGGAAAAAGACATGCGCAAAGGTTTAAAGTATTTTATTTTTTCCGCTCTCTTGTTAACAGGGTTCAGTGTGGCGTTGTTTGCAGATGTGGGAAATTTCAACAGCTACTCCGGTGGTGATTCCTGGAGTGGGGGTTCTTCTTGGAGTGGGGACTCATCTTGGGGGGACAGCTCTTTTGACAGCGGCTCTTCCGTACCGATAGATCTTACTTCCAAGCGCGATTGGGTAATTCTTTTTATTAGTCTGTGTGTATTTTTGCTTATAGGCACCATCAAAAAAGGCTCTCCTTCCGGCAGACTCAAACGAAATACGCCTATCGGTAGCGGCGCATATAATCCGTCTCCGTTTGGTTGGGCCAGCTTGCAAGATAATACCCTGGAAATTACGCAAGCTTTACAGGAAACAGACCCGGACTTTAACCCTATTGCCTTTTTAGAATGGGAGAAAGAAGTATTTTTGAAATTGCAAAATGCGTGGATGGCGCGCGATTGGGAAGTGGTACGCCCCTTTGAATCGCCGGAGCTTTATGCCCAGCACGAGCGGCAACTGAAAGAATACAAACAATTAGGCCGTATCAATATCATAGAGCGCATTAATATTAACAAAGCTTATTTATTCTCGCTGATGCAGGATAAAAACTTTCAGACGCTTTCTGTTTTGATGCAAGTGCGCATGATTGACTATATTATGGATGAGCGCACCCGTCAAGTACTTAAAGGCAACCCGGACCGGGATTGCTATTTAACCTATTTGTATGTTTTTAAACGGAAAACAGGCAGTAAAACGCGCTCAGCCCATCAAGAAGCGCAGACGATTGCCTGTCCGCATTGCGGCGCGCCGACCCAAGTCATCAGCTCGGGCAAGTGCGAATATTGCAATTCTATTGTAACGATCAAAGATCATGGCTGGGTGTTGGCCGATATTGTAGGGATTAATCCCTTGCAAAATTACGGCCAAGGCGGCGTGATCAACACAGAAAACCCGGAGGAAAAATAAAATGGGACTTATAAAAGCCGTTACCGGAGCTGTCAGCTCCACCTTAGCCGACCAATGGAAAGAGTTTATCTATTGTGATGCTTTAGATGCCAATACCCTGGTTAAAAAAGGCTCCAAACGCATTACGCAGGGCTCTTCTAACACCCACGCAAGCGACAATATCATCACGCACGAAAGTAAAATTGTGCTCAATGAAGGACAAGCTTTGTTGGTGGTAGAAAACGGAAAAATTATTGATTTTTCCGTAGAGCCGGGTGCTTATACCTTTAATTCCCAGACGGAGCCTTCTCTGTTTGCGGGCGGATTTAAGGGGCTGATTGACAGCTTTAAAAAAGTAGGCCAACGTTTTGTATATGGCGGGCAAGCCCAAAATGACCAACGGGTTTACTATATTAACTTAAAAGAAATCCCCAACAACAAATTTGGCATCGGTGCCGTACCTTTCCGCGATGCGGAATTTGGCTTTACCATTATGCTCAAAGGGTTCGGCATTTTTTCTTATAAGATTGAAGACCCTTTGATGTTTTTCTCTCACGTAGCGGCCAACGTAACCGACGTTTACTCCGCCACCGGGTTGGAAGACCAATTAAAAGCCGAATTCCAACAAACCATTCAAGTAGCTTTGGGCGGTTTGTCTTCTACCGGCATTTCTTATGACCAAATCCCACTGCACACCAAAGAACTGACCAAAAACATGGACACGATGTTGGACGAAGAATGGAAACAAACCCGCGGTTTGGTAGTGGTAGGGATTGGCTTTTCTGCCTTGACGCCCGATGAAGAAAGCGCCAAAAAAATAGCCCAATTTCAAGAAGCACGCGTATTTACCAATGCCCAAATGTTGGGGGCGCGCTTAGGTACGGCTCAAGCCACCGCTATGGAAAATGCCGCCTCTAACCCCAATGGCGCGATGAACGGCTTTATAGGCATGGGCTTTGCCCAACAGGCGGGCGGTGCGACGGCGGCACAATTTATCAACCCGAATGCCGCACAGCAACCGCGCCCGATGGCACCCGCGGCCCCTGTGGCAGGTGTAGCGGCCGGAGCGACAGCTACGGCTTGGACTTGCGCTTGCGGGGCCAATAACAGCGGCAATTTCTGCTCCAACTGCGGCACCAAACGCCCGGCGGGTTGCACACACCCCAAAGCGGGGCCTGATACGGCGTTCTGCCCGGATTGCGGTGCAAAGCTTAAATAAAAATACTTATCTCTAAAAACAGGGCACCACGCAAAGGGGCCTTGTTTTTTTAGGTTGCATTTTATTAGAATAAAGATGATATCTGTTTCACAGGAGATAGCTATGATAAAAAAAATATTTGTAGCTTTGTTTGTTTTAGCGGGCTTAAGTATAGGCGCTTGGGCAAACTCTGGTAAGATTGAATTTGCCGGTAAGAATTATAACTTAACAAAAGCAGAGTCTTGGAACTCCAAAGAATTTCTAGCTTCTTGGACAGCTGAAGGAGATAAGTCTTATTTGGGGAAAAACATAGACATAAAATATATTACCGGAGAATCGGCGGATTGGCGCAAGATCAGATATGACGTCAGCTGCGGAAATTCACAGGCAGAATGGGTGCAAAAAAGAAGAAATATCACCGAAATTAAAGGGGAATACCTGGAAGACGGACAAATGCTTTATTGGATTGAAATGCCGCCTGCGGGCCAGAGCTATCCGTACCCTACGTTTACTATTCAACGATGCACGCCGCAGGCTACCATTACCTTTACTTATAATGACACCCCGGAAAACTTTGGGATAAATAAGCTATTTTCCCAATGGATTTTAGATATGTCAGTATGGATTGTACCGCCGCAACCTAACCAATTATAGACATTATAATATCTTGTACTCCAATTCTCTCCGTAAAAACGGAGAGAATTTTTTTGTAAAATAATAAAATAAACTCATATTAAACGAGCTGCCATGCACTTACCGCAAGAATTTATTGACTATACGTCTTCCCTGTTTGGCCCGCAACGTTGGCAGGCCTTTACGCAGGCTTTTGCCCAAGAAGATGTAGTAAGTGTACGTTTGAACCCGTGGAAAGTAAAAGCGGGCAACCCTTTTACACAAGCAGAGCCGGTGCCCTGGTGCCGCAACGCCTATTGGCTTAAAGAACGCCCGCGCTTTACCCTGGACCCGCTTTTTCATAGCGGGGTGTATTATGTGCAAGAAGCAGGCTCTTTGTTTTTGGACCATGTCCTACGGCATGTACTTACGGACCCGGTCAGCGCGCTGGACCTGTGCGCCGCCCCCGGGGGCAAATCTACTTTAATGCGGGCCGCTTTACCGGACGGCTCTTGCATGATTAGCAATGAAATAGACCGCCGCCGAGCCAATATTTTGTTAGAAAATATCTTAAAACAAGGCCACCCCGACGTGTTAGTCACCCACAATGCGCCCAAAGATTTTGCCACTACATCTTTATACTTTGACCTTATTTTAGCCGATGTGCCTTGTTCGGGGGAGGGGTTGTTCCGCAAAGACCCCAAAGCAATGCAAGAATGGAGCGTACAAAATGTACGTTTCTGCCAAGAGCGCCAACGCCAAATTTTGCGCGATATTTGGCCTTGCTTACGCAAAGGGGGAATACTGATTTACAGCACTTGTACTTTTAATTTACAAGAAAACGAAGAAAACGTGCGCTGGTTACAAGAAGAAATGGACGCTGAAATTCTGCCCATTCCCACCGAAGAAAAATGGAACATTACGGGCAGTTTATTGGCGGGGTGGAACTGCCCTGTATATCGCTTTATCCCCGGAGTAAACCAAAGCGAAGGCTTGTTTATGGCCGTATTGCGCAAAAAAGGGGGGAAACAGGAGTTTGCTACCTTGCCCACATCTTTGCGCACCCAAACCCAAAAATTCCGCTTAATACATCTGTTATCAGACGGGATAGCCAAGCCCGAGCCTAAAGGCAAAGAGTTTGTTCCGTCCGTTGCTCAGGCACTTTCTATTACCACGGCGCCGGAGAGTTTTCCGCGCGTAGAGCTAAGCCTGGAGCAAGCCCAACGTTATTTACATAGAGAATCTTTAATTTTACCCCAAAACACGCCGCTGGGGTATGTATTGCTTACTTATCAGCAATATCCGCTCGGATTTGCAAAAAATCTGGGAACAAGGGCCAACAATCTCTATCCTAAACCTTGGTCTATTCTTAAACTATAAAAAACCCCCGGCTTAAAGCCGGGGGGAAAATGAAACATTATTTAACTTCTTTGGTTTGCAATTTTTTTTGCTTGCGGGCGTCCCATTTTTCTACACAGGTTTGTACCAAAATGTAGAATAGCGGAATCAGGAACAAGCCAGCAATAGTGCCTAACAGCATACCATAGAACACAGGCACACCCAAGGCACGGCGGCTGGCGGCACCGGCCCCGCTGGCGATAATCATCGGAATCATACCCAAAATAAAGGTAAAAGCCGTCATGAGTACCGGGCGGAAACGTTGGGTCAAGCCGTCCATAGCGGCATCGTAAACAGAAGAGCCTTTTGCCCTTTCGTCTTTGGCGAACTCTACAATCAAAATAGCGTTCTTAGCGGCCAACCCTACCAACAACACCAACCCCAATTGGGCATAAATGCTTAAAGGCAAATTGGTCAGCCAAAGCCCTAATAAACCGCCCCCGATGGCTGCCATGACAGACATCAACACAGACACCGGAATAGACCAACTTTCGTATTGGGCTACCAAGAATAAGTAAGCAAACAATACCGCCAAAATAATCAAACCGAAAATTTGGCCTTCGTTTTGTTTTTCCTGATAACTCATACCGGTCCATTCATAGGCATAGTCTTTGGGAAGATTTTTCAAAATCTCTTCCGTCGCTTTCATGGCTTCACCGGTGCTGCCCGTCGGCATAGCCATAATGGTAGCGGCGGGATATTGGTTGTAGCGCATGATTTGGCGGGGGGATAAGATATAGCGCAAATCTACTAAAGAGCGCAAAGGCACCATTTCTCCTTTTGAGCTCATGACATAGATTTTATTAATATTTTCCGGAGTGACGCGGTATTTCCAATCCGATTGCAAGATAACTTTGTTGACCTGCGTGCCGAAGTTCACATCGCCGACATAAGACGAACCCAAATAGTTTTCCAAAACAGAAAACACACTGGATACCGGCACATGCATCGCTTCGGCTTTAGTGCGGTCCACATTCAAATAAATATTCGGCGTGTTGGCTTTGAAGGTGGAATAAGCAATTTGCATGCTGGGGTCAGACATCATTTTATAGGCGGTGCCTTCGGTATTGTTTTGCAGTTTATTGTAATCAAAGTCATTTAAAGACTGAATACGCAAATCCAAACCGCTAGATGTACCCAACCCCGGAATGGCAGGCATCTCCAATAAACGGATATTGGCTTCGGCAATACCGGCCAATTTGCCGTTTAATTGGTTTAAAATAGCGTTTTGCTTCAAAGAAGCTTCCTGACGTTTGGACCAATTTTCCAAGGAAAGGAAGGCCATCGCCACGTTTTCACCCGAGCCGCTGGTAAGACTATGTCCGATAACAGACGTCATGTGTCTTATACCCGGCGTTTGGCGCACGATGGGGGTTATTTTTTTGACTACGTCCTGCGTGCGGTTAAAAGAGGCCCCTTCCGGCAACTGAATATCCATAATGATAATCCCTTGGTCTTCCAACGGAATAAAAGAGGTTTGGGCAAATTTTAAGAAGGTGCCGTTTAACACACACAATCCCGCAAACAACAAGCCGATAATCACCATTTTGCGGGCTACTTTGCGCACAGCAGAGCGGTAAGAACGCGCCCCGCGGTTGACCGCCATATTAAACCAACGCAAGGGGAAGAAGGAAGTTTCTTTGACAGGCTTTAACAGCGTTGCACACAGAGCCGGAGAAAGAGTCAACGCGTTTAAGGTAGAGAAACAAACCGCCAACGAAATAGTAACAGCGAATTGTTTATAAATTTCCCCGGTAATACCACCCAAGAAACAGATAGGCACGAAAATGGCCAAAAGTACTAAGGTGGTGGCTATCAAAGCGCCTGATAATTCGTCCATAGCTTGCAAAGAAGCTTCATACGGAGACTTACGCTCTCTATTCATCAGGTAAATAACACGTTCCACCACACAAATAGCATCGTCTACCACTACCCCAATAGCAAGCACTAAACCGAATAGGGTAAAGGTATTGATGGAATAGCCCATAGCCAACATAACGGCAAAGGTACCCAACAAAGATACCGGAATGGTAGCGGAAGGAACCAACGTAGCACGCCAATCCTGTAAGAATATATAACAAACCAATACGACTAACAGGAAGGTCATTAACAAGGTTTCCACCACTTCGGCAATAGAAGCGTTAATAAAGTCCGTAGTATCTACGGAAAACTCATAAGACAAGCCTTTGGGGAAGAATTGCGACAAACGTTCCAATTCCGCGCGAATTAATTTCATGGTTTCCACGGCGTTTGCGCCGGAAGCCAAGTTAATCATCATCGGTACGGAAACGCTCGCGTCAAATTCAGCGGCGTGGCTGTAACTTTCTTGTCCTTCTTCTACTTTGGAAATTTGTTTCAAACGTACCAAACCTCCTTGGGCATCGGTACGAACGATGATATTTTCAAAGTCTTGGGCGTTGTTTAAACGTCCGTCTGTTTGCAAAGCAAAAATCGTCAGTACGTTTCCGTCGTTAGGGCGCGCACCGATTTTACCCAAAGAAGGCTGATAGTTTTGGCTGGCAATGGCATTTTTTACATCTGCGATGGAAATATTTAAAGCGGCCATTTTATCGGCATCTAGCCATACGCGCATACTCTTGGAAGAGCCGAACACCATAGCATCACCTACCCCGGTGATACGGCTGATATTTTTCTGCACGTTATTGTTTAAATAGTCGCTGATTTCCAAGGCCGATAAACTTTTATCGGGAGACATAAAAGAAATGAAACCCAAAATATTGGAAGATTTGCGAAATACGCTAATCCCCTGGCGGGTAACATCTCCCGGTAACAAAGCCTGGGCCTGGGCCACGCGGTTTTGCACCTTTACTTGAGCCAAATCCGGGTCTGTACCGGTTTTGAAAGTAAGGGTCAGGTTGTAAGAGCCATCGGAAGAAGAAGAACTCATATAAAGCATATCTTCTACCCCGTTTACCTTACTTTCCAACGGAATACCTACCGTTTTAGCAATTACCTCCGCGCTGGCACCCGGGTAACGGGCAATGACCACTACTTCGGGGGGGGTAACCTCCGGATATAGCGCAATAGGTAATGAAAAAATAGAAATTAAACCCGCTAAAGACAAAATGAGCGAAATAACAACGGCAAAACGCGGGCGTCTGATAAAAAATTTAGAGAACATGACCGACTAAGCCTCCACTTCGCTCTTGGCAGCCGTATTGGCAGAAGCAGTCTGTTCGGCAATTTCTTTGCTTTGCGCTTTGGCGCTCAATTCTGCCGTAACCGGGCTTTCGCTTACGTTTACTTTTTGGCCGTTTTGCAATTTTTGATGGCCGATAGGCACCACGCGGTCCCCGTCTTCCAACCCGGAAAGGACCACATATTTGTTATCTATGCTGTCTCCGGTGGTAATATATTTTTGCACCACTACGTTTTCCGCATTAATCGTCATCACATACTGCCCGGTGGCATCTTGGGCAACAGCCGTTTGCGGCACCAAAATAACAGGGCGGAATTTATCCGTGCTGATGGTAACATTGACATAGTTGCCGGGCACCAATTTGCGGTCTTTGTTTTCACTTTGGGCATAGACGGCCATGGTGGCGGTATCAGCATTGATTTCATTATCAGAAAAGACGGAAGCAGACGGGATTTCAATGGTTTCGCCGTTGGGCAAAGCAATTTGAATATCCGGGTTTTGGGTGGTTAATTGGTCCATACCGCTCAAGCGTTCTTTGTCGGTAATGGAAAACACCACACGGATCGGGTCCATCTGAATAACGCGGGCCAAGCGGCTGCTGGCGGCATTGGTATAGTTACCTTTGGTCATTAAGGCCTTTCCCACATAACCGCTGATGGGGGAGCGGACTTCGGTATATTCTAAATCAAGTTTGGCCAAATCCAAGCTGGCTTGGGCCGCTTTCACATTGGCTTGGGCATTGGCTAAATTGCTTTCTGCCAATTCCAAATCGGCTTTGGAAAGCATTTTTTCCTGGTACAAAGAGCGTTGGCGTTTGTAATCGTTTTCCACTTGTTTTAAGCTGGCTTTGGATTTATCCAAAGAAGCTTCAGCGGAAGAAACAGCCGCTTTATAACGGCTTTGGTCAATGACAAACAATACCTGGCCTTCTTCTACAAAAGAGCCGTCTTTAAACATTACTTGGTCAATATAACCCGACACTTGCGGCGTAACGTCGGAAGCGTTGATAGCTTCCACCTTGGCAATAAAGGTTTTACCCAACGCCACAGGGCGTTTATAGACCGCTTCGGCAAGAACGGATGTTTGGCCGGCGCCGCCAAAATTCATTTGGGCGCTGCCGGAGAGTTTGCCTTTAATCACAAACCCCAAGAACCCGCCTATCAAAAGGACGAGCGTATATTTGGTCCAACGGACAATAGTTCTTTTCTTCATAATTAATATTTCCCGATACTTTTATAGAGATTGGCTTTGCTTAAGAGTAAGCTGTAAAAAGCCGTAATTTTATTTTGACGGGCATCGGCTAATTGCGCAACAGCCGTCAACAAATTGATAATATCGCCTTTGCCCACTTCATAGTAGCGAAAGGCCACGCGTTCGTTTTCTTCCGCGCTGTCTAAGACGGTTTGGCTGATTTCATAAGAGCGCAAAGCCGTTTTGTAGTTTTGATAGGCACTCCAAACTTCGTTTTCAATTTGACGTTTCAAACTTTCGGTTTGGCTTTGGCTCTGTTTATACTTATAAGTAGCCTGGGCCGCTTGATACATATTGGAAAAGCCGGAGAATAAAGGCCAAGTAACTTTCACACCGGCGGCATTTTCAACCCCATAAGGGTGGCTGTGTTTCCAATTGTCATTATATCCGGCCGAAGCGATTGCGCTGATGCTGGGCAACATGGCCGTTTTGGCGGAAGTCGCGCTGGCTTTTTGGGCACGGGTGGTGCTTTCCTGCGCTTGGATTTCCGGGCGGTTGGCCAAGGCCGTTTTCATCATTTCTTTGACGTCATCGCTTTCTATTTGGATAAATTTCTCATCATACGTAGGCTTGGCTAGTTTAATTTGCGTATCCGGGCTTAAATTCAAAAGTACGGCCAAATTTCCGCTGAATTGTTTGACTTGGTTTTCATGTTGCACCACGGAAAGCAAGGCCTGTTCATAGCGGGTTTTGGCTTGCAAATTATCACTCAAAGACACCATACCCAATTTGTAGCGTTTTTGGGCTTCGTCGTAAGATTGCTTATAGGTGTCCAAGCTGGCTTTGGAGCTGACTAAAGATTCTTCTGCCGCCAACAAACTCAAATAAGCC
Source organism: Elusimicrobiaceae bacterium (assembly GCA_017501565.1). Classification (GTDB taxonomy): domain Bacteria; phylum Elusimicrobiota; class Elusimicrobia; order Elusimicrobiales; family Elusimicrobiaceae; genus Avelusimicrobium. Next base: position 15,689 of record JAFVWP010000115.1, read on the forward strand.
GTTTGAACGGAAAGCACTAAGTTTTGCAAAGAAGCATTATAACCGAAATTAGCCGCATCTAAAAATGCACGGGTAGTTTTGTAACGTGCGCCGCGGCCGCCGAAATCAAACAAAAGCCAAGAAGCTTCCGCTTTACCGGAATAAGGCTCTGCTTGCGTGTAGGTGCCTTCTTCGGGGCGTTCGCCGGCTATATTGCCCGTACCGCTAAGCGTAATATTAGGCAAATATTGGGCGCGGGAAGTGCCCAAGGCCGCTTCAGAAGCCTTTACCCCCATATAGTCGGACGCTAAGGAAGGATTGGTACATAAGCTAACCTGGATTAAATCTTCCAGGGATAATTCTTCGGTGGTTACGTCTTTATCTACACAGCCTTCCGGCGGGCGGACGCTATAAACCCCCAAGGGGTCCAAAGCCGCCGCAGGTAACGCCAAACAGATAGCCGTAACTAATAACAGATACTTTTTCATCTCTTTTTTGTTCCTTTTTCGTATGATTTTAAAATTGCATAGGTATTGTGCCAAACAATATCTTTGATTTGTTGTTTTACTTCAGGCGTATAATCTTTTAATTTTAATGAGCGCAAAATAGCAAAACGATTAAAATCCGATATATGCACCTGGCGAAATACGGCATTGGCCAACAAAATAAGCTCACTAGAGCCTGCTTCCAACCCCGTCAAATGACGTAAATGTCTAAAAAACGGCCCGTCATAATTGGCCACATACCCCAATAGGATTTTGACCATTTGGGGAGAGTTTTCCATTTCGGCATGACCGAAAATACGCTCCAACAATACATTTTTGCCGGAAAAACTCATATCCATCATTTTGTCTAATATTTTATGAAAAAGCTCCAACGCTTCTGCTCTGCTTAAGCGATCAATGTCTTGTGGTACCTGTACCCCGTTAGGCCCGCTGGTCAGCATCTTTTTGGTTTGCTCTACCAGGTGAGCAATCGTAGCTAAGTACAGACCGCGTTTATCTCCAAAATGATAATTCACCGCGGCGACATTGGTTTTAGCCGCCGTGCTGATTTGGCGGACCGATGTGCCGAAAAAGCCGTGTTTGGCAAATAAACGGGCCGCCGTTTGGATAAGTTTAGTACGTGTATCTTTCATAAAACACCCAAAAAAATGACTATATATATTTTAACAAAATGAAAAACAATTTTCAAACACTTGTTTGATTTTTTTCAAGCTCAAATACAAGGAAATTTATTTCGTACTTATCGTCTTATTTTTATATAATATCGGTATGAAAAAAATATTTATTTTAGCTTTTATGACAGCATTATGTTGGGCCTGTAACAATACTCCCAGCGTGCAAGGGGAATGGACCAAGCCCGTACCTTTGCAAAAGGGAAAATTTCACGGAATGCGCTTTGAGCAAGGGGGCAAAGCCCAAAGCATCAATATACCCCAATTTCAATATGAAACTTGGCAACAAAAAGGAAATAAGCTGACCTTGACCGGCAAAATGCTGTATGGGGGGGAGAGTTTTCTATTTACGGAAAGCTACACCATTAAAGCCGTAAACCCCGCCATGCTGATACTGATTAACAATGCCGGGGAAGAAATCGTTTACGCACGCAAACAATAAATTATATTTTCAACAACTAAAAAAACAAAACCCCGCCGAAAGCGGGGTTTTTTAGAATAGAGAAAAGACTCTTATTCGTTTACTTCTTTGGCTTTGATAAAAGTATGGCTAAAACCAAAAGAAATACCGATTTGCAAATTCTGCCCGCGTTTGCCAAAGGCACGCGCTTGGGCCGTATAGTATTGAATGAACGGCGCAATGGATATTTCTTTCATGACTGCCACATCTAGGCGGGCATCTAAAGAGGCTTCGTAATCAATATCCGTCATTTCTTCGCGGCTGCGGTATAAGTAATTGCGGAACATACCGCTATATACGCCTTTTACGCCGTCACGAATGGGGTGTTCTATACGCAGTAAAGCTTCCCAACCATAGTTTTCCGAAGAAGGATCATAGGTAAAATCATCTTCGGCAAAACCCGCCACGTGAAAGTTTTTGATATATTTTCCTTCAAAGATTTTTACACCCACCGCTGCACGCAAGACCTTTTTAAGCGGTGAATCTCCCTGGGAATTAAACTCGGTTTGATAAGACAAAGAACCAAACGGCCCCGCCTCAAAGCCGCCCAAGGCATTTTCGGCCTGCCACAAGCGGTGCGTATAGGAAGATGTAAATAAAATGCTGTCAGACGTTTCGTTGGTCGTCTTCTCGCCATCTACGGGTTTTAAGGTAGTTTTGCCGTAATCCAGCAACACTTCATTGCCCCACACAAAATTGCGGGCAAAATAATCGCCGCTTAGATGCAAATGTCCTTTGACCAAAGTTTGGGAATCGGACGTTAATTTAGCATTGGGGAAGTCTTTATAATCTTCGGCATTTTTAACATCAGTGGAAGAAAGGTCCAGCGAGGCTTTTTTCAGCTCCAACTGCCAACCCCGTTTATTGTTTTGGGCTTGCACATTGACGGCAAAGGCGGTCAATAAACAAGCTAATAATAGCACGACTTTTAGTTTGTTCA
>JAFVWP010000116.1 GCA_017501565.1 Elusimicrobiaceae bacterium
CACCATTGTTAATCATTGTGTTCTCCTTTAGCGCGGTTTGTGCGCGGTATTATTTATTGTAACATTTTCCTGTTATTTACGCTAAAAAGGCTCCGCCATTTGTGGGAGCGGAGCCTTGCCAACGCGTTGGTCTTTTGGGGGATTGTCGGTCTGTTTCTTATTAGTATGGTTTACAAAAAGGTCTTTGGCAATGTGAAAATTTAGGTTAGAAAAACGCCGCCCGAAAGGCGGCGTTTTCAAAGCAGAATAGACTTTATTTTTCTTCGCCAAAGATATTGTTGAGCTGGCGGTTTACGCGGTAGAAAGTAGCGCATTTCGGCATATCTTTTAAGCGTTTGGCGCCGATGTAGGTCATACAGCTGCGCAAGCCGCCCAAAATGGTGAGAAGGGTATTTTCAATCGGTCCGCGGAACGGAATTTCCACCACTTTGCCTTCGCTGGCGCGGTATTTTTTCATGCCGCCGTAATGGGCTTCTTGGGCGTACTCGGAGCTCATACCATAAAACTTTTTAAAGTGTTTTTCTTCTAATTTCATGGCACAGCTCTTATCATCAATCAAATCCACTTCGCCGGTTTGATAATACTTTTGGCAAAGTTCGCCTGCGCTTTCTTCGTGTCCGGCCAACATACCGCCCAACATCCCAAAATCAGCCCCGGCACAAAAGCTTTTGCACACATCACCCGGAGAGGTGCAACCGCCGTCCGCGCACACCATACCGCTCACGCCGTGCGCCGCATCGGCACATTCAATAACGGTGGAAAACTGCGGTCTGCCCACGCCGGTTAATTTGCGGGTGGTGCATACAGAACCGGGCCCGATGCCCACTTTTACAATATCGGCTCCGCTTAAAATCAAGTCTTCGCACATATCCCCGGTTACTACGTTTCCGGCCATGATTAAGGCTTGCGGCCAAGCGGCGCGTACTTTTTTGACGTAGTTTACCAAATAAGGGGAATAGCCGTTGGCTACATCTATACAAATGTTATTGGCAATACCGCTATTGATAATGGTACTTAATTTTTCATAATCGGCATCGGATACCCCGGAGCTGACAAAAATTAAATCATTATTTCCGTACAATTTAGCATTGTCTTGCAAGAAAGCCAAAGTTTCTTCAGCCGAGTAATGTTTGTGCAAAGCAGTAAAAAGTTTTTGTTTTTGCATTTCGCGCGCAATGGCCATGGTGCCGGTGGTAAACATATTGGCAGACATGATACCGGTGGCTTCTATGGTTTTTGGACACCATTTAAAGCTATACTTGCGGATAATATCTACCTGCGAGCGCGAAGCCAAAGCCGAACGTTTCGGGCGAAGTAAAACATCGCAATAATCTAACTGAATATCATCTTGAATTCTCATACAATCTCTCCACCCGCAAAAATTGGCTCTGTGCCTTTCGGGCCATTAGCTATCATAGCAAATTTGGCTGATAAAAAGCAGTTGGCATTTTAGGTTTAATTTTAGTTATAATGAAAGGGTGTAGCAGGTCATATTATCGGAGGTTGTTTTATGTCTTTTTTTTCTGGTAAAAATTCAAAAGGGTTTACTTTGGCAGAATTGATGGCTGTGGTGATGATTTTGGGGATTTTGGTCTCCATGGCGGTTCCGCAATATTCCAAGGCTGTTGAACGTACCCGCGGTGCGGAAGCGGCTACTTTGTTGCGTTCTATTTATGATTCTTGCGAACGCTTTGCCATAGAGCGCGGTCGTACGGACAGCAACTGCGTAGCTGCGGTAACGGACGGAAAATCCGTATTTACCAAGCTGGACGTAGCCGTTAAGGGGACGTACACGGGGAGTAATGTTTTGAATACGGAAAATTTTTCTTATACGATTACTTATCCTAGCGATTTTATAGGTTTGCGTATCACTGCAAAAAGTTTAAAAGGAAAATGTGCCGGCGATACCATTATATTTGACGGAAAGACTTTTCTTGGTAGCAACACTTCCCAATGCTATGGTAAAGGCGGGTTGGCAATTTGGGGTGTTATTAACTGGAACCCGACCTTGTCTCAGGACAGATTTTAAGGAGAATATCTATGAATAAAAAAGGGTTTACTTTGATGGAAGTGATGACCGTTGTGATTATTGTGGGCATTTTGTCTTCTTTGGCTCTGCCGCAATACCGCAAAATTTTGTCTAAAAGCCGCTTTACCAAAGCGCAAGTAATGGCCAAGGCCATACATGATGCTTGCGAGCGTACTATTGCCGAGTGGGGGGTGGATTCTTATTCAGATTTACCCACAAACGTACAAGCTTTAAACAGAATAATTCCACCTGAAGATGCCCCTACCGGTGCAATGCTGTCCACCACTTCCATGCTGTACCATGATTTTGCTTATACCTTGGTAGGAGAATGCAAGGTAAATATTGATAAAAATAATGGTCTTTACAGAGCAAAATTTGTCTATAACGGCACCGAATTTACCTGTACCGAAGTA
>JAFVWP010000117.1 GCA_017501565.1 Elusimicrobiaceae bacterium
AAACTGCGGCAAAGAAAAGAGCTGCAACTAAAATCCAACTTACCCCTGACATAAAGAACTGTACGCTCCAAATCGTGGCTACGGTAAAAGTCATACCTACGTCAGGCTGTTTTAAAAGGATAAGGGCAATAACCATCATCAAAATCAAAGAAGCAATCATTCCGTTTTTCGTGCCGGCTTTTTTGCCCGAAGCTATTACCCAAGCGGACAAAACTGCGAAGGTAGGCTTTAAGAACTCGGACGGTTGAATAGAAAAACCAAACAAGCTTATCCAACGTTTTGCTCCTTTGGTTTCATCGCCGATAAACAAAGTCATAAAGCTTAAAATCAGCATTAAAAGGAACAAAGCCAAAGCTATTCTTCTTATCATTCGAGGGGATTGAAAGGACAGAAACAGCATGGTTGCCACGGCAATCGGTAAGAAGAACAACTGACGTTTAATAAAGAAATAGCTATCCGAAGCACCAATTCTTTCGGCAATGGCGGGACTTGCCGAGAAGTTTAAGATAATACCTATGCCGATAATGGCAAAAATTGCGCCCAACATCCATTTATCAACGGTCCACCACCATTGCGCCAGAATGCTGTTATCGGTTCGGGAAAAAGTGCTCATGGTTACCTCAGCTTCAACGTAGCCAGAGCCAAAAGACCTAATACCATGGAAATAATCCAAAAGCGGAATACTACGGTAGTTTCCGACCAGCCTTTTTTCTCAAAGTGATGATGTATCGGCGCCATTTTAAAAATCCGTTTTCCGGTCAGGCGGAAGGATAAAACTTGTAAAATTACGGATACCGCTTCCAAAACGAATATTCCTCCGGCAATTGCCAGAACTAATTCGTGTTTTGTGGCAACGGAAATAGTTCCCAATACGCCGCCCAAAGCAAGTGAGCCGGTATCACCCATAAAGATTTTTGCCGGCGGAGCATTAAACCATAAAAATCCCATGCAAGAACCGACCAAAGCTCCGCAGAATATTGCCATTTCTCCGACTCCGGGAACGTAATGGAGCTGTAAATAATTCGCAAAAACGGTGTTTCCGACTAAATAAGCAATCAGCATGAATACGACGGCGCATATCATTACCGGCCCTGTAGCCAATCTGTCCAACCCATCGGTAAGGTTTACGGCATTGCTGGCTCCGACGATGACGAAAATCGCAAAGGGGATATAGAAAATACCTAAGTTCAAGAGCCATGTTTTAAAGAAAGGGAAGGTCAGGGCATGGGCTAAATCAGGACGGCTTACGGCGGTTATGGCATAGGCAGAGACTCCGGCAACAACTATTTGCAAGCTCAGTTTTAAAGCGGCGGAAATCCCGTTTGGATTGTTTTTGGCGAGCTTTCTCCAGTCGTCAACAAAGCCGATAGCGGCAAAAGCCAAGGTCGTAAACAATAATATCCAAATATAGTAATTATTGATTTTTCCCCATAAAAGCGTGGATAAAGCCAACGTAATAATGATAATGATACCGCCCATTGTGGGAGTACCTTTTTTCTCTTCCATATGGGATACGTCTCCCAAATCTCGGATAGGCTGTCCTTTGGTTTGTTTTTGTTTCAGCCATTTAATAATCGACGGCGCAAAGATAAAAGAC
>JAFVWP010000118.1 GCA_017501565.1 Elusimicrobiaceae bacterium
AACCGACGGCGGTTTTCTTTTCAATCGCTACGACTCTGTATTGCGGATGGGATTTTTTACCCACTCTTTGTAATCTAATGACGACTGCCATGTGTTAACTTCTCCTTATTATTCGCCTTTTACAAGGCGGTGTAATTAAATTGTGGCGGACTTGCGTATTTCTTGCAAGGCCTGTGCTTTATCCGGCGCACCGAAAATAGCATTACCCGCTACCAAAGCATCTGCTCCGGCCAGGGCCGCTTCGCGCGCGGTTTGGGCATTAATGCCGCCGTCCACTTCCAAGTAAATCAAACGGCCGCTTTGGCGGATAAGCTCGCGTACTGCTTTAATCTGTTGCGGGCTGGAAGGCAAAAAACTTTGCCCGCCAAAGCCGGGCTGTACGCTCATTACAAGCACTAAATCAAGTAAATCCAAAAAAGGCACCAAACGTTGCGGGTCTGTATCCGGTTTTATGGAAAGGCCCGCTTTTACACCTAAATTTTTAATTGTTAAAAGAGCTTCTTTTACATCGTCTTGCGCTTCAATGTGAATGGTCAAAAAATCAGCCCCTGCCTTGGCAAAAGACTTAATAAAATTCATCGGGCGTTGCACCATCAGGTGCACATCTAACGCAACAGGGGTGCGGCCTTTTAAACTTTTCACTACGGCCGGACCGAAACTTAAATTGGGTACAAAGTGCCCGTCCATTACATCTACATGTATCCAATCCGCGCCCGCGGCAACTACTTCATCTATGTCTTGGCCTAATTTCCACAAATCAGCCGACAAAATGGAAGGCGCTATTATTATTTTACCATTTCTGGGGCTGTTTTGGCTAATCATTGTATTTCTCTTTCTCTTACCAAGATGCCGTCCGATAAAATACGGAAGGTTGCTTTGCCGCTGTAAGGAATTTCTAAATCTATTTTGCTGCCCGGTTGTTTGGATTCATTAATTACTTCTCTTTCGCCGTTATCATCGCTCATTACGATACGGATACGCATTTGCTTTTTGCCTTGCGGTAATTCGTAATGTAAGTGATAGGTTTTTTCATCGTCGGAAGCTTCACGGCGGCTGACAATGATTTCTAATCTGGACCCGGGCGCTACCTGGCTATCAGCCGACGGAGATTGGGCCGCAATCGTGCCATAGGGGAAAGGAGATTTGGCATCTTCTTTCACGATTAAATTCATATTTTGCGTGCTGGCCCACAACGTAGCGGCAGCTAATTTTTTATTGCGGAAATCCGGCACCAGGATAACGCTGGCCGGCGGTTGGCCGTTAGACTAAGTAAGCACCACTTTATCCCCGCGGGTAAGCATGCTGTCTGCTTTGGGTTTTTGAGCGATGATTAAGCCTTTTTCAGTGGTTAAGGAATAGGCATTTTCCACTCTTTCTACCTGCAAGCCCGCTTGGCGAATGGCCAATTGGGCCGCGCGCAAATCTAAGCCTTCCACAGAAGGGACAAACACCATTTCATCGCCTTGGCTGATCCATACGCGGATAATGCGCCCTTCACGCACAACACTGCCGGCAGAAGGGATTTGGCGCAAGACCGAGCCGGGGGGGACGCCTTCGGCAAATTCCACACCGGCTTGTTTTAAAGCCAAGTTAACCGAAGCCAAAGAGTCCAACGCGGTGGTCACCGGTTTGCCGGAAATATCGGGCACTTGCACTTCTTGACGGGTATGGACCAACGCCCCTAATACCCAATCAACGGACACAAAAATAAGGGCAATAAAAAAAACGAAAACCAACATCGCCGCTACCCATTTCACGCGGGACGTTTTTTTCGTTTTTCCGATAAATTCTTCAAAATTAGTATCAGTATGGTCAGTCATTACAAATGAACACCCTTTCCCCCGGTTGAATCCCGCGTCCGTTGGCAAATGCCGCGGCAGACATGGGTTTTTTACCGGCAGGGTGCACCTCGGTAATCCAAATATTTCCTTCTTTACATTTTACTAAAATTCCTTTCTTGCTTTCAACGCGTAAAATCGTACCGGGTTTATCGGCCGGATTTTCGGGCTCGTGTGCCAACTCGGTGCGCAAAATTTGCAAAAGCTCTTGTTTGGTATTTAAGCAAATAAAAGTGCGGGGTTTGGGGCCGCAGGCCAGACCGCGTACTTTGTGGTGGATTTGCTCTGCGCTCATGGTTTGAAAATGAATAAAGGCTTCTTCTTTGGCAATCATAGGGGCCAAGGTCGGCTCCCCTACCTGGTCTGTTTTGGTAATTTTACCGCTTTCTATCTCCGCTACGGCTTCTTTTAACCCCTGTAAGCCCAGCGGAATTAATTTGCCGAAAAGGCTTTCGGCATTGTCAGCCGGGTCTATGGAGATTTCTTTTTGCAATAAGATGGGGCCGTCGTCCATGCCGGGGGCAATCCAAAATACGCTGATGCCGGTGGTTTTGAAATTTTGAAATAAGCTGTGTTGCACCGGGGCCGCTCCGCGTAGCAAAGGCAGTAATGAAAAATGCACATTGATAATGCCGAGTTTGGGTAGGGCCAAGAAATCGGGGCGAAAAATTTTCCCAAATGCCACCGCCACGCCCAAATCAAAGGGGGTCTGTTGCACTTCTTCAAAAATGTCTTTTAATTTTTCGGGAGAGCGGACCGGTAAACCCAGCTCCAAGGCGCGTGTTTTTACGGGGCAAGGAGTGATGACCATGCCGCGCCCGCGGGGTTTGTCCGCTTGGGTTACTACCATTTGCACGTCGGTCAATTCGTGCAATAACTCTAAATAAGGTACGGAAATGTCGGGCGTACCGAAGAAAATTGTTTTTAATTTAGCCATATACATATTTTATCAAAATAGATTCCTTAGAAGAACGGAAAATTTTATATACTAAAACCATGAACTACGCGGAAAATAAAAAAGAATTAGAAAATTATTTCAACGAATGTAACCAAAAAATAGAAGAATTTTATGGGGCTCATTTCAGCGAAAAAAGAAAAAAATCCTTAATGAGAGGGTTGACAACGTTTTGTGTGGTTATGGTTTTTGTTTTTGGCGGTCTTTTAGGCTTATTTGAGCCGCCCGTATGTCCTAAAAATATACCGATTTCCGAAGGAAGTCTTTCTTGTCAAATTTTAATATATGGCCTTTTGGCTTGGCTGGTGCTGGCGTTTCTTTTTAGCTTCTTATCGCCAACCGATACACGACAAAAAAGACAAAAAATTACACCGAAAGCAGGTGCGCTCTTGGGACTGAAATATTTGTCTAAAAAAAACTTGCCCGCCTTGCCCGCTCCTTTGCGCAAAGCCCAAAAAATGGGTTTCTGCCGGGCGTTAACCCCGCTGTACGGCTTCTGGAAAAAGGACCAGGGGCGATTGGTAGATTTGGCGGCAGTCCGCACAGATGTAGCAGGTGTTTACGGCTGGGTGCTTAATTGTAATTCGCCTACCTCAATAAACGGCTTTACCATTTTGGTTTATGATGGTCTGTCTTCCAAGATAAAAGGCCGTTTGGGCGGCTTGCATCAGGTAAAATTGGAATGGCTTGAATTTGAAAAATATTTTGATTTGTTTAGCACCGATGAAATGGATTCCCGGGTGATTATGTCGCCTGATTTTATGTGGGTGGTGCGCCGGTTTTTGAATAGTTTATATAGAAATACAGATAAGATTATAGACAGAAGAATAAATATAGATTCCTTGATGTTTATTTTTTCCGGTCAGGAAATGACCATGTTTTACGAAACCAGCGCAAATCTTGCGGAAGGCAATTTGTACGAAGAATATTCTCTAAAAGAATGGTTCCGTTCCTTGGCTTTTTTGTGCTTTATTCCTAAATATTTGGGATATAAAGGCATGGCTTCTGCGTGGCAAGATGAAAAAGAATACCAAGAGCGCCTTGCCCAAGAAGAAGCGCAAAAGCAATGGGCCACTCTGCAACAATATGCCTTGACGCAATATTCAACCATTACCCCGCTGATGGATTTGATTTTGCAGGGAAACAGGGCCGCTTTTGTGGGTGAAATGCAAAAAGCTTCCAGCAATCCTAACGAGTGTTACAATGCCAACGGAAATACTTTGTTGCACTTGGCGGCCTTAAACGGACAAACGGAAATGGTGCAAGCTTTGCTGGAACACCCCTATATCCAAGCCGAAATAGAAAACAACAACGGACAAACCGCTTTGGATTTGGCCAAAGAACGCGGACAAATGCGAATAGTGGAAATTTTAGAAAATTTTAAGCACCTATAAAAATATATTTTCCT
>JAFVWP010000001.1 GCA_017501565.1 Elusimicrobiaceae bacterium
AAGTGGCGGCGATTTCGGCAAAGTTTTTTTCCACCAATTGCCGCTCTTTTGCCAAGGCTTCGTTTTGGGCTTGCAAGCGGGCATTTTCTGCCGTTAATAAAGCCGCCGTTTCTTGGTTATGCTGCAAAGAATCCGCCACTTGTGTCAAACGGATATTTTCTTGGCGCAAAACATCTTTTTGAAGTTTCGCATAAAAAAACATACCCGCACCGCCTAATAAAATCCCGGCTAATACACTGATTAAAATAGTCATAGTTACTCCTTGCTCTTTTTTCAAATGATACAAATAATCCTAGCCACAGGGGGAAAAGTTTTTATAAAATGGATATATCTTAATACAGAGAGGACCACCATGAAAAAAATGTTATCTTTTGCCTTGCTTTGTGCCTTTGGTTTAGCCGCTTGCGCCACTACCGGTGCCACCGCCACTGAAACGGCCGATGCCGAAGAAACGACCAATAAAATTTTGACTTTGGAAGAAGCCTTACAAAAATCTGCCGAAGCGCGCCAAAAAATCATTGATGCTAAAAATGCCTATCAAAATGTAAAAGATGCCGCCGATGCCAGCCAGGCCAATGAGTCCAGCTTAACGGCGGAACTTGTAAAACAAGCCATTCAAAACAAAGTGGACGATACAAAAGAAAAAATTGAAGCGGAAAAAGAAGCCTGGAAAGAATTATTTGCCGATTAGTTTTATTTTCTGCTACTACTTAAACAAAACACCCCGCTTAGGCGGGGTGTTTTGTGATAAGCTTTTATCGTATTTCACAGCCCAGCTCTCCGCTACCCCATACTTTGCTAAGCGTGCCCACCCCGCACAACGTTTTACAAATTTTAGTTCCCATATCATTATCTGTAACAAAGTTTGAAACATGACAAGTTAAACCTCTTTTTCGCTCTTGGGAACCATTGGCAGCGCCATATTTCATCGTTTGAGAAATAGAATACCAATACTTTTGATTTAACATAGACACATAGCTCCCGGGATATGTACGGGTTACCCACCCTTTAGGAAAATTTATATCTATATCTAAACTTTCGCCATTATAAGGGGCATGTATAGCAGCCGTATCAATAGAATAAGTCCCATTTGCCAAATAATATCTTTCTTCCGCTTCGGCCCATGCTTTCACCAAAATAATGGCTTGCGTAGCGCGGCTTTTTTCCACCGCTAACTGATATTTAGGCAAAGCTACCGCCGACAAAATACCGATGATAAGCACTACGACTAATAATTCTATCAACGTAAAACCTTTTTTCATTTTTCTCTCCTTGTATGTGTCTTTAAGGCTAAACAAACAACCTTTAAGATTTTGCTTTCTATACAACGCAAAAATTTTAGCAAAAAAAAAAAATGAGTCAAGTTTTTCTTTTTCTTCGTCGGAGAACAACCAACAAAAAACAGGAGAAAACTTTTTGTTTTCTCCTGTTTTTAAACTACGGATAACGTTCTTATTTTACTTCAGGCATCGGCTTCGGCTCTACCGGAAGCTCCACACGAGAACCTCTGTGCCCGCCTATTTTACCGCCTTTTCTGGGGCATTTGCCGTCTTTGGCGTGGGGACATTTGCCCTTGGGGCCTTTCGGACCTTTATGGATACGGCCTTCTTTTTCCAAAGCATCGCCCAAGTCTCCGTCTTCGGCAATGACCAAGTCCGTCATTTTTTCAATCCATTTTTGTTTGGCATCGGCAGATTGTTCTTTAGCCAATTCTTCTTTCATGGTAGCCATGCGTTTTTCAAACCCGGCCAATTTTTCGGCACGCATTTTGAGTTGGTCTTCGCGTACGCTTTCCAATTCTTGACCGATTTCCGCACGAAGCTCGGCCTGTTTTTTACTGCCGGTTTTGGCTTTTTTGTATTTCTCTACCAATTTTTCTAACCGGTCTTCTTTCTTTTCAAATGCTTCTTTGCGGGCCTTCATTTCGGCTTTTTTAGCTTGCATTTTAGCCACAAACTCAGGGTCTTGCTGCATAACGGCCGCTCTGCCGTCAAAGCCGCGTTTCTTGTGACATTCTTTGTCATCGCAATCATCGGCAAAAGCCGGGACACTAAAGGCCAATAAGGCCGCCAACCACAACATTTTTTTCATAAGACATACCCTCCTAATTTTGTTTTAGAACTCATTTTCAAAGATTTCAAATTCCTGCGCAAAATTATTAAAATCTTCATCACTTTGCACAGAAACGTAAGCCAGCCAATCGGTATTATCGGGCGCAGTTTGTGACGGATTAGGCCCCATTACCAAGAAAAATACTCCGGCGGCCAGAGCCGCCCCGATGCCCAAAGCGGGCCTGAATATTTTTTGCCAAAAGCTGACTTTTTTCGTCTGCGCCAACACGGCATTCACAACGTTTTGCGGTGCGGCGGGGGGAACTAACGCGGTTTGCACATTTTCCAAAAAAGAAAGCTCTTTTTGACAAAGCGGGCAGTGCGGTAAATGCGCTTTAAAAGCGGTCATTTCTTCTTGGTCCAATTCCCCGTAAAAATATAAAGTTACATTTTCACATTCTTTTTTCATAGGGCTGCCTCTTTTTGTAAAAATTGCTTCATTTTCTGTATTCCCCGATGATGATCTGCAAGTACAGAGCCCAAAGGGCGGTTTAACGTTTCGGCCGCTTCGCGGAAGGTCATATACTGCTTTAGGTAAATCACTTCCCGTTGGGCTTGGGGCAGCTTTAAGGCCGCTTGTTTTAATTTTTCAGCCAGCTCTGCCTGCTCCAAATGCTCCAAAGGTTGCGGGTCCGTCCCCGCGATTTCTTCTTGCAAATACGCCTTTCCTTCTTCGTCCGTATCGTCTAAAGATACTTCTTGTTTTTGGTCCCGAAAAAAGTTTAATATCCGGTTATGGGCCGAAGTAAACAGATAACTTTTTAGTTTTCCTTCGGGGCGATAGTCGCTGATGCGGCGGTAAAGTCCTAAAAATACTTCTTGGAAAATATCGCCTGCGGCGCCTTCGTCATGCACCATGGCCCAGATGTATTGGTATAAGGTATTTTTATAGCGGTACACCAATTCATTAAAGCCTTCCGGGTTGCCATTTTGGAAAGCGGCTATCAACTCATCGTCTGTTTTCATTTTCATAGGCTCTCCACTCTTATATAACACAAGAGTAGCGGGTTTTATTGCAAAAATATTTTACTTTAATCTGTGCCGTCGGGGAAAGGGGGAAAACCGCCAAGTAAAAACCCCGCCGAAGCGGGGTTTAAATTTTATTCATAGCGCAAAGCATCTATGGGGGTTAATTTAGAAGCTTTGTGAGCCGGGTAATAACCAAAGAAAATACCCGTTGCGGCAGAAAAGGCAAAAGAAATAACAATAGAGCCTACGCTTAACTGCGCGGGAATGCTGGTGCTGTTAGCCGCTACAATAAGGGTAACGCCTATCCCCAGCAGTACGCCGATAATCCCGCCGAAGCAAGACAGCGTTACCGCTTCGGCCAAAAACTGCAAGCGAATATCTGCGCTGGTGGCCCCAATCGCCATACGGATACCGATTTCCCGCGTGCGCTCCGTTACCGACACCAGCATAATGTTCATCACCCCGATACCACCCACCAACAAAGATACCGCCCCGATAACCCCCAACAAAATACCCATCGTTTTGCTGGCGGCTTTTGCTTCTTCTACAAAAGAAGCAAAATCATCTAATTGGAAATCATCTTTTCCCAACGAGTGAATTTTATGCGTATTGCGAATGGCATTGGTAATGCTCACTTTGAGCTCGTCTATTTTATTAAAATCTTCTACCCGGATAATTACCTGGTCCAACGCGCGGCGATTTTCACTTTTCCAACCGGTATTCATTTTTACTTTACCGGTGGTATATGGAATCAGGGTCCCTTCGTCCATATCAAAGCCGAAACCGCCCTGGCCGTTTTTCTTCATCACCCCGATAATCGTGAAGGGAATTTCATCAAAAATAACAATCTTTCCTATCGGGTCTACGTCATTGAAAATGGTTTTGGCCGAAGTATCGCCTAAAATAGCCACTTGGGCATAAGTGTCCACTTCGCGCTGTGTAAACTCACGCCCAGAAGCCAATTGCCAATCATAGGTTTTAAAAATGTCCGTATCGGTAGCCAATACGTCAATAGTCGTTTCGGTAATGCCGTATTTCACCGCAAAACCGGAGCTGATATACGGCGCCGCCGCCGTTACCCCGCGTAAACGGCGCACCGCGCGCACGTCGTTCATCGTAATATCTTTGGGAGAAGAAATACTTTCGTCTAAATTCCACGGCTGACGCAAATACAAAATATTGGTACCAAAGCGGGAAAAGCGCTCTTCCATACTTTTTTGCGTACCGCTACCCACCGCCAACATGGTAATAACGGCCGCCACCCCGATCACGATACCCAAACTCGTCAAAGCGGCGCGCATTTTATTGGCAAATATCGCTTTAATGGAAATGCGAAAAACGGAAAGCAAAGTATCTATCATTTTTTCACCTCATCACTTACTTTTTTTCCGTCGCGGAAAGTAATCAAACGTCCTGCATATTCGGCAATGTCGGGCTCGTGCGTGATTAAAATGATGGTCTTGCCCATTTCTTTATTTAAACGGGTAAAAAGCTCCATCACTTCAATACTCATTTTGGTATCCAAATTCCCGGTCGGCTCATCGGCAAAAATAATGGGAGCATCACACACCAAACTGCGCGCGATGGCTACCCGCTGTTGTTGACCGCCTGAAAGCTGGTTCGGCATGTGGTGTGCCCGTTGTGCAAGGCCGACGGCTTCCAAGGCTTGCATGGCTTTTTCGCGCCGCTTGGAAGCGGGGGTATGGTTATACACCATGGGCAATTCCACATTTTCTAAAGCACTTGTACGGCTGATCAAGTTAAACCCTTGAAACACAAAGCCGATTTTGCGGTTGCGCACACCCGCAAGCTCAGACAAATCCGTAGCGGTTACGTCTATTCCGTCCAATACATATTTACCTTGGGTGGGTTTATCCAGACAGCCTAAAATGTTCATAAAAGTAGATTTTCCGCTGCCGGACGGCCCCATGACCGCCACAAATTCGCCGCGTTCAATGTTAATACTCACTCCCTGCAAGGCGTGCACTTGCACATCGCCCACCTCATAGGTTTTATACAGGTTGCTGGTTTCAATTAAACTCATTATCTTCTCCGTCTGCGGAATTCGGGTACATTACCCAATACACCTACTTCCGACACGATAAGCATTTGCCCTTCTTTTAACCCGTCCGATGTAATTTCTGTTTTATCTTCGTCAATGATGCCAATAGTAACATCAATGCGTTTGGGATTTTTGTTTTCGTCCAAAATCCATACGCCGGTCGTTTTAAATCTTTCTTGATTGGTGGACGGAGCAAAGCGTAAAGCTTCGTTTTTTACCAACAAAACGTCTTTTTTAGCTTTGGTTTTAATGGTAATAGTAGCTGTCATACCCGGAATAAATTTGCCGTCTTTGTTATCCACATCAATCACTACGGTATAAGTAGTGGTGGAAGAAATCAACGAAGAAGAATTATTATTGGACGAGCCGTTGTAATTGGTGCGCACTTGGCGGACAATACCCTGAAATTTTTCGTCGGGGTAGCCGTCCAAAGTAAACGTAGCCACTTGGCCTTCTTTTATTTTCACTACGTCCGCTTCGGACACTTTTGCTTCAATCTGCATCTTGGTCAAATCTTGTGCCAGGGTAAACATTTCCGGCGTAGAAAAACCGGAAGTCAAAGATTGCCCTTCGCTGACTTGTTTAGTCAGCACAATGCCGTCAATGGGGGAAATAATGCGGGTGTTGTCTAAGTCTTTTTTAGCGCGTTCCAAGCTGGCTTGCGCCTGAATGACCCGCGATTCGGCAGAGTTTAAAGAGCTTTTGGCATTCACATAAGCCAATTCATATTGCTCCAGGTCCGTCTTAGCCACATAATCTTTGGCATACAAAGATTTATAACGTTTGTAGTTGGCTTGGGCCAGGTTATAGTTCATTTTGGAAGATTCCAATTCTTCTTTAGCCGAAGACAAACTTGCTTCTGCCTGGTCATAGGCCGCTTGGCTTTGGGTCGGGTCAATGATAGCCAACAAATCGCCTTTTTTGACAATAGAGTTGTAATCTACGTAAATCTTTAAAATCTCGCCGGATACCAAAGCACCCACCTGCGTTGTGGTAATAGGGGCAATCGGTCCGGAAGCTTCTACCACTTCTTCCACATTTCCTTTTTTAAGGGGAATGGTGACAAACTTGGGGGCGGGGGGGGCTTTGAACCAAATTCTCCACACCGCAAACCCTACGGCTGCCAAAATAATCAGCACCAATAAGAATTTTTTGAATTTAGACATATTTTTAAGCCATGTCCAAAACCGAGAAAAGATATTTTTTTTCTTTGTCATATTATTTCGTCCCCATCGCTTTTTTAAGTTCCGCCAACGCTACGGCATAGTCAAAGCGGGCGGTTAATAAATTAAGTTCTGCGTCCGTATAGGACACTTCGGCATCTTTGAGTGTGATAATATCGCCGATACCTTCATTATAGCGGCCGCGGGCTAAGTCCATATTTTCTTTGGCTCTTTCTGCCGTGGAAGCCGCCACAGGAATACTTTCTGCCGCTTCATTTAAACGGATAAAGGCATTTTGCACTTCCAAATATACGTCATTGGCTAAACTTCTGTCGCTGTTTTGCGCCGAAGCCAAATCCACCTTGGCTTGTTTGACGTTATTGCTAATTTTAAAAGCACTGAAAATAGGAATTTCCACTCCCGCAAAAAGTTTCGTCTGGTCGCTGTCAAAGCGGAACTCATCGCCGCTTTTGCTAAAAGAAGCACCCATCGTAAACGTGGGCCAATAGCCTGCTTTGGCTTGGGTCAGCTTGATTTCACGAATCTGCAACCCTAATTTAGAAGATTGAACGTCCGGGCGGTTTTCATACGCGCGGGTCAAAGCTTCTTCAAACGTAAAATCTATTTCTTCTGTTTCAATATAATCATCTAATACAAACGGCGTATCGCGCGGAACACCCATGACATTGGCTAATTTGGCATTTTGGGTTTTAACTAAGTTTTTAGCGCGGATTAATCCCAAAATTTCATTATTCAAATTGACTTCTGCCGTCGTTACGTCCACTTTCGGGCGCAAACCTTGGTCAAAAAAAGCTTTGGTGCGGTTGTATTGGTCTTGGTATAAATCGCGCGATTGGGTGCGGATTTGCACCGCACGTTGCGCCGCCATCAAAGCGTAATAAGCACTCTTCACATCAGCTACGATGGCATTTTCCACTTCGCACAAACTCATACGCGTTTGGGCCAGCTGTAAACGTTGGGTGCGGATATTGCGCCCGATGTCGGTAATGCCGGAAATAGAAAGAGAAGCATCTATGGAAGAAGATGTCGCAGTTTCATTGGCACGTTCTTTGCCGGGCAAATTCGTGTTTGTATAGCCGGTATTGGCTCCGGCGGAAAGCGTCGGCAAAAGGACATTTTTTGCATTGCTTAAAGAAATAGCGGCCGACTCTACCGCCAAACGCGCGCTGACCGCTCTTGGGCTGTTAGCCATAGCGATACGCACACAATCATGCACGCTTAACTGAGAATCCAAAGACGGCAAAGGGGCTTGGGTTTCTTCTTGCAAAGAAAGTAACGCCTGTTGCGCTTCGGATTGGGCTTGCTCAATAAGGGGGGATTCGGTTTCTTGCGCCGAAAGCGGCAAGCAAAGCCATAACCCCGCATAAAGTAAACAAATAAGTTTTTTCATCATAATTATTATATAAATTAATCGTAAGATTAAGAATGAGAATAGAAACCCATTCTTTTATATAACACAGCTTGGGGCATTTTTATTGCAAAGAATTTATAAGTACATAGGAGCGTATTTATATATAATGTATATAATATGTGGAAACCTATCGTATTATTAGTACTTTCTAATTTGTTTATGACGTTTGCCTGGTATGGGCATTTAAAACACAAAAGTACGGCTTTATGGGCGGTCATTCTGATTAGTTGGGCCATTGCTTTTTTTGAGTACTGCTTACAAGTGCCGGCTAACCGCTTGGGAAGTACTTATTTTTCGGTAACGCAGTTGAAAGTAATGCAGGAAATTATTACATTGTCGGTTTTTACGATTTTTTCTATTTTTTATTTTCAGGAAAATTTCCGTTGGAACCACTTAGCCGCGTTTTGCTTGTTGGTGGGCGCGGTATTCTTAACCTTTAAGGAATGGTGAGCATTATGAAAAACAAACACAAGCTTTTTAGCAAAATGGCAGAGTTGGTGGCGGGTCAATCTACTTGTTGCAGAATGCAAGTAGGGGCGGTGCTTGTTAAAGACAACCGCGTTATCAGCATTGGTTTTAACGGCACACCCACCGGGCAAGAACACTGCGAAGACCACTTTGAAGCGCTTTACCAAACCGCCTTTGTGCAAGAATACCCTTCCTTTGAAGAATACCGCCAAAGCCGCACCTTTTATGATGCCCACGGAAAATGGTCTATTGAAAATGAATTGCATGCCGAGCAAAACGCCATTTTGTTTGCGGCTAAAAACGGCATTGCCACGGCCGGATCTACCTTATATGTTACCTATTCTCCTTGCGTACATTGTGCCAAGGTAATTGTCACCGCCGGGATTAGCCGCGTGTTTTACAAAAATCTGTACGACCGCAGCCAGGACGGCATTGTTTTCTTGGATAAAAACGGCATTGAATGCCGCCAGCTTACCGACGGAGAATTGGAATAATTTTACAGATAAATTTTTCAAAACTCCTATTTTTTTAATATAATATAGATATGAAGAAAAATAACGAAACCAATAACACCGATTTTTTAAATGCTTATGTGTCCAAGCTGATTGATGCTTGCAAAGCCCACAAAAAAGCTGTATTGATTTGTTTAGTTGCTGTAATTGTTGTTTGGACCGGGACCAGCCTATATCTCTCCCACCGGGAAAAAGTACGCCAAATTTCTTGGGCCGCTTATTATGATGCCCAAGTGGCGCTACTCACTCAGGGGGCCGAGGCCGGCACCGCCGCCATCAACAGCTTAAATACGACGTACCCGAATTCTGACGCCGCTTATTATGGGCGTTTGATGCAGGCTGACTTTCTTTTCACGCAAGAGAACTTCGCCCAAGCGGCCGATATATATAAGGAACTCTTGAATGCTAACAACCAGCACGTGGCCACGATTGCCGCCGTGTCTTTAGGTCAAGCACAGCAAGCAGTTAAAGCGTACGAAGATTCTATCAAAACGTTACAAACGTTTATCTCCAAGAATCCTTCCAGCTTTGTACTGCCGCAAGCTTATTTAACCTTAGCTGTTAGCCAAGAGCTCTCCGGAGATAAAGCGGCTGCCTTGGAAACCTACAAAAAACTCTTACAAGACTATACCAAGACGTACTTTGGTGTATTCGCTAAGGATAAAATTGCTCAATTGAATAAATAAAATTTTGAGCCTTTTACTGCCCATTCGTGGGGGAGTAGGGCTTGAGTGCAGTACAAAGCTGTAAATCAATGGAGTAATTGAACCCTATGAAAAAAACATTAACGACACTAGTAGTAGTATTGTTGCCGTTTGTCATGTCTGTGTCCTCTTTTGGGGCCGGATTCGCGTTGTATGAATACAGCGCCAAAGGTACCGCCATGGGCGGAGCCACGGTAGCCAATGGAGCCGAAGCGGCTTCTTTAGGCAATAACCCTGCCTTAATTACCGAATTGGAAGGAACCCAAATCCAAGTCGGCGCTACGGCAGTTATGGCTGATGCCACTACCACGGTAGCGGGTCAGTCTCGCTCTCTGAAAGATAAAACTTTCATCTTACCGAACTTTTTTATTACTCATAAATGGAGTGATGATATTACGTTGGGTTTAGGCGGTTTCTCTCGTTATGGTTTAGGCGGCGAATACAATGACCCGATCAAAACTTGGGCAGGAAGTAACTTAGCCTATAAAGTGAATTTGGAAACGTTCTCTTTTACCCCGACTATTGCCATCAAAGCCAATGAAGAATTGTCCGTTGCTATGGGCTTGGAAGCCATGGTTATTGGATTTAGTCAAGATTCTTTCTTTAATGCTACCCCCGCTATCGCTGGTGCTTATGATGTAAGTGGGTCCGGTGTAAACTGGGGGGGAAATTTCTCTTTGTTATACAAACCCGAATGGGCTGAAAAATGGTCTTTCGGTGCTTTGTACCGCACTAAAGTAAAATCTACTTTAAAAGGTCGTCTTCATTCTGATAGAGACTATACCACCCTAACTGGTGGCCAATTAAATATCCACAGCGGAGATGCTGAAGGCTCTATCACTTTGCCCGACAGCATCACTGCCGGTTTGGCTTTCCGCCCGACGGAAAAATGGACCATGGAAGCGGGCATCGTAGGTACCTTTTGGAGCTCCTATGACCAAATTTTAATCCAATACACCGGAACAGAATCCACTCCGTTTATCAACAACCAAAAGAAATATAAAGATACTTATCGTTTAAATTTTGGTACGGAATACAAATTAAATAAAA
>JAFVWP010000119.1 GCA_017501565.1 Elusimicrobiaceae bacterium
CCGCATAAAGACAAAGTGGGTAAGATTACCCAACAACAATGCGAAGAAATCGCCGCTGAAAAATTGCCCGACCTGAACACCAAAGATATTAAACAGGCCGCCGAAATGGTTAAAGGCACCGCCCGCAGCATGGGTGTAGACGTAGTGAAATAAAAATTTGTGTTAAGGGAGGGCGAAAGCCCGCCAACACCTTAAAGGAGTTTTAAAGATGGGAAAAAGAATGGAAGCTGCCAAAAAAGCGTTTGACGCTGATAAGCTCTATACCTTCGCCGAAGCGGCCCAACTCGTGAAAGACAACGCGAAAGCCAAATTTGACGAAACCATAGAATTACACGTCAGCTTAGGCATTGACACCAAAAAAGCCGACCAACAAGTGCGCACCACCGTGGTGTTGCCGCATGGTACCGGTAAAACCAAACGCATTGCCGTTATCGCCAAAGGCGAAAAAGCGCAAGAAGCCCAACAAGCCGGCGCTGATATGGTGGGAGCGGAAGATATTGTAGAAGACGTAATCAAAGGCAAAATTGACTTTGACGTCTTGGTTGCCACGCCCGACACCATGAAAGACTTGGCCAAAGCCGCCAAAATTTTGGGTCCCCGCGGACTTATGCCGAACCCGAAAAGCGGCACGGTAACGTTTGACTTAGCCAAAACGATCGCCGAATTAAAAGCCGGCCGTGTGGAATTTAAAGCCGATGCTTACGGCATTGTCCACACCATCATTGGCAAGGCTTCCTTTGATGCAGCTAAATTGACCGAAAACGCCAAAGCTGTATTGGATACCATCTTGCGTGTGAAACCCAGCACCTCTAAAGGCACCTATTTGAAGAGCATCACCATGAGCTCTACGATGGGCCCCGGTGTGCATGTTTCCACCAGCAAATAATCTTTTGCCAAGAGATGATAAAAGCCCCGCCTAGTGCGGGGCTTTTTTGTAAATGGAAAATTTTGTTACAATTGTCCTTCTATGTATTCCCAATCTTGACTTTCAATAGATTTACAGATAGACTTTCCTAAATCTGTCAACTGGGTATAGCAAGACTTTTTCCAAGTATTACCAGTTGAGGCAGATTTTAATATTTGTAGAGAATAATCAAGAGGAACTCGGTCTATTTCTATTTCACAAGAGTCATTTCCGCAAGCAGCATAATAGTGAAAGTGTTTCGTGTAGTACCAATTATCATTATATTTTTCTCCTCCAGAAAGAACAACATTTCCATCGGTTATCAAACTTGTTTGATTAGTAGGAAAGCCACCATTTTCTAGTAGCAAAATATTAGCATTGTCAAGCAGAACTTTTGCATTTATCAAAGCTTCCGAGAGTCTTGCTTTCTCCACCGCTTTGGTATATTGTGGCAGGGCAACGGCAGATAAAATGCCGATAATGAGCACTACTACCAGTAGCTCAATTAGGGTAAAACCTTGTCTTGTTTTCATATTTTCTCCTTTCTGTTTTTGGCAAAAAGGCGCAAAAAAACGGCTGCCATTTTTGAGCCAAGTCTAGTAACCCAAAAAATAACAGCCGTGGTCTGCCGCGCCCGAAGGCGTGGCAAACACTCGGCACCGCATCTTTAAGGGATCAGCTCAAAAATGCAGTGCCTAAAACGACTGCTTTTGGACTAGACTTGTGCTTAGAGTTCTTCTAAGCGCTCCGTATTCTGCATACGGTTCCAAAAACAGATAAAATTGTATGTTAAGCAACTTCCTTAACCCTTTTATTATAACAAAATCTATTCTTTTTTTAAAAAGGCCTAGTGCGGGTATAGGTCTAAAGACCCTGTTGCAAGTGCACATATTTTGGGATAATATAATAACGATAGTGCCGAAAAATAAAATTATGAAGAAATAAAACAATAAGGAATCAATATGAATTTAAAAATGAAAGTAACGTCTGTTTTTACCGCTTTTTTGATGATGTTTTCTTCTTGTTTACCTGTTGCTGCGCAAGAAAAACAAACAAAGTTTGAGAAATTGAAAGAAGCTTTACGTCATGATTTGCAAAAAGTAAATGAATTTTATGCCGGCCCTTATGGGAAAGCTATCGTTGGTGTGAGCATCGGGGCCCTGTATGTGGTTTACAGACGTGAAAAAGCGGCTGTGGAAACACTCAAAAGAGAATTGTTTGACGTTAAATACAATATCGCCCACGAATTGGAAAGGGTTCCTTTAGGTTCTTTTGGCGATGAATATGTAGAAGCCTATGGCAAAGCTTTAGCCCGTTTGCAAGAAAATTATTTATATCATGCGCCGGAGCAGTTTATCATTAACGGCGTGGAATATACTTTAAGAGAAGGACAAGAAAACCTTTATTTACGCGAAGCGCAAAAAATCGTCAATGCAAAATTAGAAAAATACAAACCGAATTGGGATATGTTTATTGTCCGTGGCGATACACCGGAGATTACCATGTGGCGTATGGTGGACGAAATTACCAAAGAAATCAGAGAAGGTATTGTAAAAAACTATGATATGTGGCCCATTATTTTTAAGAAAACGGGTCATAAAGTTACAAGCAGCGGCATGAAAGCCGTTATCGGCAGTGTGGGAAAAAATACTTTGTGGCTTTTGCCGTTGGCGCTGCTTGTTTCTTCTAATGCAAATGCCAGCGAAACCCAAAGTAAAATAGAGAGAATTTATCAAAATCCGGAATTGATTTTTGAGTTAAGCGAAGAAGAATTTAATTCTTCCGAAAAATTGGCCCAAGCTTGCCAAGCGGTAGCTGCCCAAGTGCATGAGTTGGCGCAAGCCCCGCAAGAAGAAATACAGCAAGCCGCTCTTTCTTCTGCAAAAGAAAGACAAGCGTACTTAGCCAGGCAAGCATTTAAAGACGTTATGCGCCGTTAATTATTTCGTTTTCAGACCCGGAGAAAGAGCCTTTTCTCCGGGTTTTTTTAGGTGGGTTTAGGTATAATATAAATATGAAGATTTTGTGGATTTTCCTTTTGATGATGCTTACTCCCCTGGTGTGGGGGCAAGTGAGTGTTTTATCGGTCGTGAGCGAAGACAGCCACACCAAAAAGGAAGATTTTTTACATACCTTTGAATATTATGCCTTTGCCCCCAATACCAAAGTTTCCAAATGCCAGGCCACGCGCATAGGGAAAAAATGGTTCGTAACGGCGGCGCATTGCGTGCGCGATGTCTGTGCGAAAGGCTGTACTTTGCGTTTAGACCTGTTGGAAGAATCCATATCCGCTTTTATAGATACCAAACATTCTGCCAAAAGACCGACTATTTTTATGCACCCCAAATACAATCCGGACGTGCCTGTATCGTATGATTTTGCGTTACTGAAGATAGACCTATTGCATGCGCCCGCCCAATATTATGCCCGCGCACAGGGTGAGCAAAAAGAAAATATAGCTATTTCGCAGGCCCAATTTAGGGCTTTTTTAAATAAAAATATAGCTGCCAAGCGGAAATTTAATGCGCTGTTGCATCCATCTTTTCCGCCGATATTAGTGTTTGAAGAAATGACCCGCCGCATAGATCGGCAATTATCGGTCATTTCTATTTTTAACGGCAAGCGCAATATTTTGCATAACCCCTACCCGACTGATTATGTAAAAGAGTTGGGCTTTGCTTATACCAAAAATTTCGGCGTGCGCGAAGGCATGAGCGGCTCGGGCGTGATGACTAATACCGGAGAATTAACAGGCATTATTTCCGGCTATTTGGGGATTAGCGGCCCCCAGAAAAAACAAGAGTATTTTATGTTTGCGGTTTTTAACAGAGAGCTGATGGATTTTATGGAAAAAGTGATGGGCAGTGATTACTATAAAATGGACCGCAAAGGGGCATATCCGGATTATGTGCGGCGCAGTACTATCAACCATGGGGAAGTGATAGATTCGGTAAAAATGCTTTCCCGCGGGCCGAAAAAGATTGTTTATCCCATATAAAAGCCGCCTTTTAAGGCGGCTTTTAGGTTTAAGCAGATTTTTTTGCTTTGCGTCTTTCGGCTCTTTTGGCCAAACGTTCCGCTTTGGTTTCGCGGCGTTTATATCCGGCATGTTCGGGGTTTTCGGCGGCGTGTTTATCCAGGCTGCCGTTCCACTCAAACTCTCTTCCGCCGGCGACAATCGGGTCTCCGTCTTGTACTCCGGCCTTAAGTAAGGCTTTTTCCAAGCCGATTTTTTTGAAAATACCGCGCAACCGGGCTACTGCTTCGGCCTGGGTAAAATTGGTCATCGCAATAAATTCATCAATTTTTTTACCGGTAATATGCACAATGCCTTCTTCGTCCCGCTCTATGACAAAAATAGGCTCTACTTTGTGCAATACGGCAGTCGGTGCTTGCATTTCAACTACGGGCACCGGGGTAACGGAGAGAACTTTTACCACTTCGTCTAATACTTGTTTGACCCCTTGCCCCGTAGCGGCAGACATGAGCATTACCGGAAATTTTTTATATTTCTTTTTCAGTTGCTCATAGGCTTTTTGGGCCGAAGGCAAATCTGCTTTGTTAATAGCGATGATACGCGGCTTTTTGGCAAGCTCTTTATCAAATTGTTTTAATTCTTTTTCAATAACTTTGGCTGATTCTGCCGCATCCATGCCGTCAAACCCTTCCGGGTCTACCAGGTGTAGCAAAATACGCGTGCGTTCAATATGTTTTAAAAACTGATGTCCCAAGCCTTTTCCTTCGCTGGCCCCTTCAATAATTCCCGGAATATCAGCCGTTGCAAACGACATTCCTTTATGCATCGTAATACCTAAATTGGGGTTTAAGGTCGTGAATGGATAGTCGGCAATTTTGGGTCTGGCGCTGGAAATAGCGGTCAGAAAGGTACTTTTGCCGGCATTAGGAAAGCCGACTAAACCTAAATCTGCTAGTACTTTTAATTCCAAAATAAGGGTTACTTCTTCGCCGGGTTGCCCGAGCTCTGCCATGTGCGGGCAAGTATTGTTGCGGGTTTTGAAAGATTGGTTTCCGCGTCCGCCCATGCCGCCTTTGGCTACTTTTAATTGTTGGCCGTGTTGGGTAATATCACCCAAGAGTTGGCCGTCTTTATAAATCAAAGTGCCTAAAGGGACCAAAATGATTTTGTCTTCCCCGCCGCGGCCTGTTTTGTTGTAAGTGCCGCCTTTTTCACCGCCTTGGGCCTCAATGTGCGGATTGTAAGCCAGCTCCAGCAAGGTGGTCAGGTTGCTTTCTCCTTGGATAATCACATCGCCGCCTTTGCCGCCGCAACCGCCGTTAGGGCCGCCGAACTCAATAAATTTTTCCCGGCGGAAAGACATACAGCCGTCCCCGCCTTTTCCGGCGGTGATATAAATTTTCACTCTGTCTAAGAAGCTTCCTGATTGCATATACTCTCTCTTATATAATGGCGAATGTTGCTAGCGCAAAAACTTTTGAGCGCTTGACGGCAAATGCCGCGTAAATCTCAAACTTAAAAATCAAATATCTTCTGTTCCTTCTTGGAGCAACTTTTTGCTCAAGGTGCGCTTGGCTTTGTGCCGGGCCCGTTTGGCTTTGGTGCGGGCGGACGTTTTGGTGGTGGTATAACCCCACTCATCTTGTTTTACAGGTAAAACTTTGTCTTTCATAACATCATTGTATCATAAGGCGTTTGCCTTGCAAGCGCAAAAACGGATTAAGCAAAAAAAGCGGCGGGTTTGCGCCCGCCGCTTAAAAACCCAAATGCTTATTTGGTTTGCGTTTTTTTGGCTTTAGCCGGAGCTTTTTTAGCTTTCGGCGCAGCGGCTTTGGTTTCCGCTTCTTTCGGATAGACGGAAATTTGTTTTTTGCCTCTGTAAGCCCATTCAAACGTTACAATCCCATCAACGCGGGCAAAAAGGCTGTCATCGCTGGCGCGGGTGACGTTGGTACCCGGCAAGAATTTGGTGCCTTTTTGGCGGACGATGATTTCACCGGCGCGAACGAATTGGGATCCGTAGCGTTTGACACCCAGGCGTTGGCCGTGGCTGTCTCTTCCGTTGGAGGAAGAACCTTGTGCTTTTGTATGTGCCATAGTTTATCCTCTCCCAATTACCCGAGCACGATGTCGGTGATTTTGATTTGCGTTAAATCCTGTCTGTGACCACGGGTTCTTTCGTAGCCTTTTTTGGGTCTTCTTTTGAAGACCAGGATTTTCGGACCTCTCAAATGTTTGACCACTTGAGCGGTGACCTTGGCGGATTTGTTGTCCGCTTTGGTATCTGCTGAGGTACCTTCTTCAGAAGCGGCCCAAAGAACTTTCAGTTCTACATTGGCGCCTACTTCCGCTTCCAGCTTTTCAACCTGCAGATCTTGACCGGGTTTTACCCAGTATTGTTTTCCACCTGTTTCAATGATTGCGTACATGTTTTTTACCAATAAGAGCGAAAAAACCTCCGCCCCGTTTACACGCGGCTAAGGGTTTTCGCCTTCCTTCTTGAGTACATATATTATAGCTTATTTATAGGAAAACTGCCAATATTTGATGCTACAAAATCACGCCGCCGCCTAACACCATG
This sequence comes from Elusimicrobiaceae bacterium, assembly GCA_017501565.1. GTDB lineage: Bacteria > Elusimicrobiota > Elusimicrobia > Elusimicrobiales > Elusimicrobiaceae > Avelusimicrobium. Next base: position 6,463 of record JAFVWP010000119.1, read on the forward strand.
TCCCCGTCATACAGCACCGCGCTCTGTCCGGCGGTAATGGAAAGTTGCGCTTCTTCAAAGACGGCAGAAATTTCTTGGCCGTCTGAAGACACTTTCACTTTTGCTTTGGCGGCATGGTGTAAGTTACGGATTTTAATTTTACATTCAAATTCTTCCGCCGGCGGTTGGCCCAAAGTCCAGCTCATATTGTCGGCGTGCATGGTGTTTTTATACAAAGCGGTTTTCGGCCCGATGATGACCTGGTTTTTAGGCGCGTCTATGCCCACCACATACATCGGCTCTTTAAACCCGCTGAGCCCCAGCCCTTTGCGCTTGCCGATAGTATAGCCCCAAATGCCTGTGTGTTTGCCGATAATGGTGCCATCTTGTAATATCATATCGCCGGCTTTGTTAGGAAAATTCAATAAGTCATTGTAATCCCCGCAATAAAAATCTTGGCTGTCTTCTTTATCGGCTACGGATAAGCCTGCTTGGCGGGCTAAATCGCGAATTTGCGCTTTGCCCAAATCCCCCAGCGGAAAGAGAATATCTTTTAATTGGTGTTGGCTTAGGCGGTGCAAGAAATAGCTTTGGTCTCGGGCCGGGTCTGACCCTGTTTTTAAGTAAAAAGTGCCTTCTTTTTCTTCAATGCGGGCATAATGACCGGTGGCAAATTTATCAAACAAAATGCCTTGTGCGTGGGCTGCTTGCGGCAATACGCCAAATTTGATTTGGCTATTGCAAATCACGCAAGGATTCGGCGTACGGCCGTGGGCATATTCTGTGCGGAAGTTTTCTAATACGGCTTGGCGGTAGGCTTGCCGACAATCTATGGTGTGATACTCTATGCCTATCTTTTCTGCCAATTTGCGGATTTCACTCACGTCTTCTTTTTCGGGAGAAAGACAAGCATTTTGATTATGCCCTGTTTTGGGAATGGGTAAAGAAGGGTCCCAAATCATCATGGTCGCGCCGATGACGCGATGCCCCTGCTCTTTTAAGAGCAAGGCTGCTGCGGCAGAATCAACCCCGCCGCTGAGTCCTACCAGAATGGTCTTTTTGTCCATCATATTCCTCTTTTTGAAAAAATTGTACTTAAGGTTGAAAGCCAAAAGGACATTTATATTTTAGTATTTTTAAGGAAGTGAAAAAAGAAGCCCCGCAAGGGCGGGGCCGTTTACGATAAAGATATTTTGTTTTGCGCCGTGCCTGTTTGCGTCGGCAATGTTTGCGTGGGGATATTTTCTTCGGCGGGGGTTTGGTTGGTGTAAAGTTTGCGCACAGATGGGAAAATCTTTTTAAATGCCGCCACAATGCGCGGGTCAAACGCCTTGCCCGATTCGCTTAAAATATGTAAATACGCATCTTCGGTTTTCCAGGCTTTTTTATAAACGCGGGAAACACACAAAGCGTCAAATACGTCGGCAACGGTGATGATGCGCGCTTCCAAGGGGATTTCTTCCCCTTTCAATCCTTTAGGATAACCGGTGCCGTTCCATTTTTCGTGATGATACAAGCTCATTTTGTGGGCCACTTGCAATACTTTAGAGTGGGCCCCTTCCAAAATGCGCCCGCCGTAAATGGTGTGCGATTTCATGATTTCAAATTCTTCCGGAGAAAGCCGCCCCGGCTTTAACAAAATATTATCTGCCAAAGCCACTTTGCCGATGTCATGCAAAGGGCTGGCATTTTTGATAAGTTCGGCTTCTTTTTTGGTCATGCCCAAAGCTAAAGCCAATAAGTAAGAAATAATGCTGATGTTTTTTAAGTGTGCCCGCGTATCTTGTTGGTCGCGATATTCTGCCGTAACAGCCAGGCGGTAAATAGTTTCAAGTTGGGCTACATGCACGTCTTGGTATAATTTGGCAATTTCAATAGAGCTGGCGGCCAACGTAGCCAAAAGCAATAAAATACCTTCGTCTTTTTTGTCAAAAGCGGTGCCGTCTGCCTTGTTGGCTACTTGGAAAACACCCAACACTTTTCCGTTATTATTTTTAAGCGGAATGGTAAGCAACGTGTGGGTGCGGAAATCGTTGACCATATCAATCGCCATGCTGAAGCGTTCGTCTTCATAGGCATTGGTTAAATTAATGGTTTCTCCGTTGCGTGCGACGATGGCGGCAATATTGTTGCCGTCCAGCGGCAAGCGGATTTCGGTATGTTCTAATCCGCGGCCCTGGGCAATTTTAGACCACAATTCATTGCGTTCCACATCTTTTAAATAGATGGTGCAACGCCCCACATCTAACATGCGCGTAATTTGACGGGCGATAATATCAAGCAACTTGTCTAAACGCAACTCGCTGGAAATCCGCGCGCCAAACTCTACGAGAAGGTTTAATTTCTCGTCGGCTGTAAGCTTTGGGTTTTCTTTTTTAAATTCGGTCATTTTTTGCCTGTAAATAAACGATATTTTTGGCCTGTGCGCACGGATAGTGTTTTTGCAAGGCGTAGTTTAGTTCCCACGCGGCCCAAGCAGACAAACAAAAAACTTGTTTGATTTGCTTGGAAGCAATTTGTTTCACACTTTCCAAAATCATTTTTTCGGCTTGGGAAACATGGCTCAAGGCCGCTATTTCCGCAGGCACAGGGAAGCGACTATACTCACACTCTACAAAATTTTTTCCAAAATGTGTCTTTAATATTTTTTGTGCGGAAAAAATTGTTTCTTTCGGCAAAGAAAGTAAGCCCGAAAAGTCTAGGGCGGTTTTTTGCGGATAGGACTTTTTGGCCTTTATAAAATCCGTGATAAAATGTACCCGCCCGGCAAAGATGCGGGCTCTTTTTTCCCACCCGGGCAGACGGGCAAAAAGGAACGGATAATTTTTTAAAAACGCAAAAACTTCCCAAGAGTCTGTTACAAAAGGCAATTTCTTTTTGCCGCCGGTTTTTTCCCACGCGGTCAATAAACGTTTGGCCTGTTGCAAACATAATTTTTCATCATCAAGTAAATAAGCCGCCAAACCGCTGTGCATTTCCGGCCAAAGTAAAACTTCTTTATTGCCGAAACAATCCAGGGCCGTCAGGGCAAGTGTCGGGTCTATGTAGCGCGCTTCTAAAGAGGGAAAGAAAATAATTTCCGGTTTTTTGGGCGCTTGGTGAAAGCGGGTTTTCGGCAAGAGTTGCCGTAAGTTTTGTTTAGGCGCCGGCAATATGCGGTGCAGGTGGGCAATAGGCCGCAATAACGGGATCATATTTTCCCCAAAAACAGCGAAAAGATGCCAAGCCCGCAGCCGTTGGATAAAACGGACCGCAAAATCAAACCAACGCGGGTGTCTGGCGTGCCACGCAAGAAATGTTTTGCAAGGGAAAGGTAATACAGGCAAACTGACCGCTTTTTTTAACGCTAGCACCTGGTGGGCCACCGGCACTTGTCCGGCACAAGCCAAGGTGCAACGTCCGCATAAAATACAATCTTGCATGGTTTGATTGATCGGGGTTTGATGCGGGGTATATTTTAGTTTTCTGTCCAAAAGCAAGCGCAAAATTTGCACACGTCCGCGCGGGGAAAAAGTTTCTTCTTTATGCAGCAGATAAGAAGGGCAACTTTGCACACAGGCATTACAACGCGTACAACGGGCCACACTGCCGGAAAGTGTTTGGGGTTGCGTTGTGGCAGTAGGCATAAAAGAATGGGCAAGAAATGTGAAATTCTTTTTCATAGATTATTCTCAAACATGGCCGATAGGAATAAGCCTTGCGGGTCTATCTCTTTTTTGACCCGCCGCAATAAAATATCTGCCGGGGAAAAAACAAAATCTTCCAGCGGTTTAACGGCTTGGGGTTGGGCATAGATTTTGAACGTCAGCTTGGTTATCAGTCCCAATGCCCCCGCCGATCCTACAAACAAACGGCACAAATTATATCCGGCGGCATTTTTCATCAGTTTCCCGCCGTAATTGACAAAATCCCCATTCGGCAAAATGGCTTGTAAGCCGATTAATTGGTCCGTAAACAAAGGACATATTTTGCTGGCTGTCAAACCGCCTAATGTACCACTATAATCTTGGGGCAACTTGGCATATACATTTTGGGCTTGTAAAGCGGCTATTAAATCAGCCACTTTTACGCCTGTTTGTGCGGTGGCGGTATAATTGGTTTTGTCAATGTCTAAAATGCGGTTTAAATGTTTGGCGCTCAATGTAGGTTTTTGGGTTTTTAACAGCGTATTGCTCCCGCAAATAAGGCTGGTTTTTCCCAAGCGGTGGCGGGTTTTGATTTCTTCGGACAAAGCCAAGACTTCGGGGTTTTGTTCCAAGTGTTGGCGGGCCGTTTGTGTATAAGACAAGGGAATAATTTTCCCGGGGTTCGCCAAGTTATGCGGGTCAAATGCTTTTTTGATTTGCTCAAAAAGACGCAAGGTGCTTTGGTCGTACTGATAGGCCATGGTGGCGCGTTTTTCTACGCCTACTCCGTGTTCGCCTGAGATAGTCCCGCCGAAATCCACACAAGTTTTTAAAATTTCTTGCAAGGCTTTATTGACCAGCAAGGTTTGTTCTTTTTGAGCCGCGTTAAAGACAATTTGCGGGTGAAAATTTCCGTCTCCCGCATGAAATAAAAGACTGGCCGTAATGCCGTATTTTGCAATAATCTGCTGTACTTTTTTTAGTGCTTGCGGCAGTACACTGCGCGGAGTAGTGGCATCAGCTACGGCAATATTCGGGCCCAAGGCGCTCATGGCCGAGTAGGCTGCCCGCCGCCCGCTCCAGAGTTTTTGGCGTTCGTTTTCAGTGTGCGCGGCGGTAAAACGCAAGCATTGGTTGCGTTGGCAAATTTCTTCCAACAGGAGTGCATCTTTTTTTATTTGTTGGGTGTCTGCGTCCAATTCTATAATCAGCAAGGCTTGTGCATCGGTAGGGTAGCCGGCTTGGGCAAAGTTTTCCACGGCACAAGTGGTGGTGTGGTCCATTGCTTCCACACAGCGGGGAATCAGCCCGCGGGCTACCAAATCCGTAACCGCTTGTACCGCACATTCCAAAGACGGAAAAGTGGTTAAAAAAGTTTTTACGCATTTCGGCGTTGGTACTATTTTTACTTGCAGACTTTCAATGACCCCTAGCGTCCCTTCGCTTCCGCCAATAAGCCCTAACCAATCGGGACCTGCCTGTCGGTGGCTTAACACCAAACGTTCCGCTTGCGGCGTGATAAATTGTACTTGTAGGGTGTTGTCGGTGGTGTTGCCGTATTTCATACACCGCGCGCCGCTGGCATTTTGGGCCAAATTGCCCGCCAATGTGCATACTTTTTCGCTGGCGGGATCGGGCGGGTAAAAGAAATTCAGCGGTGCCAACTCTTCTTGCAGTTGGGCTGTTACTACGCCCGGTTCCACTTCGGCAAAAAGGCGGGCGGTGTCTATGCGGCGGATTTTGTCTAATTTATTAATGTTGATAACGGCTCCGCCCCGCACGGCAGAGCAACTGCCGGCGTGATTGGTGGCGGCGGCCCGCACTACGAAAGGGATTTTTTCTTGCGTAAGTATTTGCACCGCCGGCAGTAATTGAGCCGTTTGCGAGATATGCAACAGCACGTCCGGGCGGTGTTTGGTTTGGGAACAATCATATCCGTTTAAGGACAGAGAAACTTCGTCCGTTAAAACGTTTTGTTTTCCTAATAAATTTTTTAGGCGTTTAAGTACGCGGGCAGATATTTGCATAGTATAATTTTGCTATACTATCATTATAATAATTATGAGTGAACACAGACCACAACGTAAAGTGATTGTCGTCGGTGATGTGCATGGGCAATATGATGCTTTTGTGGAAATTTTGCGCCATGCGGAACTGATAGACGAAAACCAAAATTGGACCGGCGGCCGAAACCGGCTGGTGCAAATGGGGGATATTTTTGACCGCGGCCCCAAGCCCCGGCAAGTGGACGATTTGTTGGATAAAATCCAGCAACAGGCCAATGCCACGCAAGGGGAAGTGATACGTTTGGTCGGTAATCATGAGTTGGAACTGCTGATGAGCAATTTTTTAATTTCCGGTTTCGGCAAAGAAGAGGCCAAGTTGGTGCGCGATAAATTAAAACGCCAGGTATTGGACTTTCAAATTCGCGCGGCTTATGCATATAAAGGCTTTTTGTTTACGCATGCGGGCGTAACCAACCGCTTGATGAAAATTTTTAAAATGCAGTTGGACGAATTAACGGAAAACAATGTGGCTATTTAGCCAATATGATTTTTCGCGAAGCGATTAAGCACGAATTTTTCCGCCACCCTATTTTTAATATCAGTTTAAACCGCAGCGGGACGGACCGCTTTGGGGGAATATTTTGGGAAGATTTAGATGATTTGATGGCTTCTTGCCCCAAGAGCCAGCTCCGTCAGGTGGTGGGTCATACGCCGGTGGAAGAAATTGTATTAGACAATGGCAGAAACATCATTCCGGTAGATGTGGGGCTTCATAAAAAACTGCAATATTTACAAATTTGCGGTAGCACTCCCGAAGTAATCACCATACACTGATTTAAAAAACAGGCCTTTACAGGCCTGTTTTTTGATGAGTTTTTAAAATAAAACTTGACTCTTTTTTTGCTATACTTTGTGTGAAATGGCAACGCGGGCAAAATAAAATGTCGTTTGCCGTGCCGTAAAGTGCCCGCAAGGAGAATAAAAATGAAAAAAGGTTTTACGCTCATTGAACTTTTGGTGGTGGTGTTAATCATTGGGATACTCTCAGCAGTAGCCTTGCCGCAGTATCAAAAAGCGGTGGAAAAATCCCGCGCGGCGGAAGCTATGGTTTTGGTGCGCGCCATTGCCGATGCAGAAGAGCGTCATTATTTAGCTAATGGAGAATATGCAGGGGATATGTCTGTATTGGATATTGATATTGCAGGTACTCCTGTTCATTATGTAGGGGTCCCCAGCATACAAACTAAAAATTTTGTTTGCCGGCCCTCTTCTACTTCATCCGGTGCTTGGCAAGAAATGCTAGCAGTATGCAACCGCCTACCTATCCAAACGTTATGGGCTATCGGCAAAACAAAAGATGGCAAAATGGTGTGCAGATATTATTCTGTTATGGGGGAAAATGTTTGTAAAACCTTAGGAACCAAAAACGGAGATCGGTACGAATTTTAAGTAAAAAGCCCGCGGATTTAGGCGGGCTTTTTTAATGTGTTTTTGATAATTTTTTCGGCTTGGCGGTCCATTTCGGCGCGCTCTTCGGGGGTGTGGTCGTCTAACCCTGCAAGATGCAAACACCCATGCACCGCGTACATCATCATTTCCTGTAAAAAAGTATGTTGGAAAGACGGAGCATTTTTCCGCGCTACGGGGTAGCATACATATACATCTCCAAAAGCCCAGGGCTCTTCACAGACAAAGGGCGGACGCTCGTGATTAAAAGAAATTACATCGGTTACGTAGTGATGGTTTAAGAAAGTTTTGTTTACGCGTAAAATTTCTTTTTCATCTACAAATACGATGTTTACTTCCGCTTTTTCTTTTTGAAATTTTTTAAGCGCCTGTAAACAGGCTTTTTGAAATAAACCCGTACGGCGTAAGTAGCGGGGAATGTCTGTTTGGTAAAAAATATTTATTTTCATTTTTCTGTTTTGGCGGTTTTCTTTTCCCACTTGTCATAAGCGCGCAAAATATTTTTGACCAGCGGATGACGCACTACGTCTTCCGGGCCGAAATCCACAAAAGATACGCCGGGAACTCCTTTTAAAATTTTGGGTAATTGCAAAAGGGCACTCTGTGCTTTTTGCGGTAAGTCTATTTGGGTTAAATCTCCGTTGACTACCATTTTGGAATTAATGCCCATGCGCGTTAAAAACATTTTCATTTGTGCGGGAAGTGTGTTTTGCGCTTCGTCTAAAATGATGAAAGCTTTTTCCAACGTGCGTCCGCGCATATAAGCCAAGGGCGCAATTTCTAAAATATTGCCATACTTGAGCGCGCGGAATTTTTCCACCCCTAACATAGAGTAAAAAGCATCATAAATAGGGCGCAAATACGGGTCCGTCTTTTCGTTAATATCCCCGGGCAGGAATCCTAATTTTTCCCCGGCTTCTACAATCGGGCGCGTGACGATAATACGCTCTATCATGCCCAACTCCAACGCACGCAAAGCGCACGCACACGCCAAAAAAGTTTTACCCGTACCGGCCGGCCCGATGGAAACCAATAAATCATTTTCAAAAACGGCTTCTATGTATTTGGTTTGGTTTTCGGTGCGCGCTTCAATGGGGCGGGCATGTTCCGGGCGGAAAATGATATTGTCTTTGAAAGGGATTCTGTCTTTCGGGTCTTCTTCGGTTTTCATTTTGCCCGACATTTCCAATGTTTTTCTCAGGCGTGCCAACGCTTTGTCTAAGCGGGAATGGGTGCCTTTTAAAGAAAGCTCCGCTCCCTGGCCGTCTTCGTTATATTTAACGACGGCATCAATTTTAAATTCTTTTTCCAGCGCGCGCAATTTGCGGTCTTGCACGCCCAAAGCCAGCAAGATTTCGTCTTGGTCCCGCAGTAAAATTTTCTTAATCATTATCTAGATTATAGTAAAAAATAACCTTATAAAATAGGCGTATCCGTTGGGTTTTTCAAAAAACAGGATTAAATTTTTTATATAATGATAAAAATCAGATATAGAGAGGAAAAAATGAAAAAAATATTATTTTTAATGGTGCTGTTGCTTAGCGTTGGTGTAAATGCCATAGCATCAGAAGTAGAAAATAATCCGAACCCCCAAGAAAAAAAAGACTTTGTGGTGCTTAGCAAAACCGAGCAAGCCGAGTTTGATAAATACTTGGAAATTGCCTTGGACCGCTTGCGTGAAAACGACTTGCCGCAAGATTTTTTGGGCGATGCCTTGCTTTCCGAAGCGACTTATCGCTTGGAACTGACGTATGGGTGGGGGTTGAGTAATGAGCAAAAAAGAGCTGTGCACTATGCCGTTACCACGCTCATTCCTGCCGAATATAACCAAACGATGCCTTTTGAAGAGTACAGCCGCCTGTATGCCGATATAGATTGGGCGGGGTATCGTGTGCAGTGCAGCCAGACGTTGGAAATTGTATATGAATTAGTAAAGGAAATTGCGTTTAATTCGGAAGATTTTGGCAAATGGTTCCAGCGGGTTGCTTGGTATCAGAGAAACATAAAAATATTTGGAAAATAAATTTTCCGACAAAAAACACCGGTTCTTGTGAGCCGGTGTTTTTTTATGGAAAAGTATATCCTAAAGGAATTTACTCTTGCCTCTGGGAATGACCACAATCCCGGAAGGGTCTATGTAATAGCGTTGGGCGTCGGCTTCTTGGTCCAAGCCGATGGTCTGATTGGGCGAAATGGTATTAAAGCGGTCAACGATTACTTTTTTGAGTTTCGCGCCCTTTTTAATTTCGCAAGAATCCATAATGATACACCCTTCCAATTCCGCTCCGTCATGTACGATGACATTGCTGGCCAAAACACAATTTTTGATTTTGGCCTTGGGGTGAATGGTGCAGCCGTCGCTGATCATAGAATTTTTAACATCTCCGCCCATGTATTTGGTGGGGGGGACGCGGTAGGCGGTGGTGTTGATAGGCCACTTGGGGTTGGCTAAATCCAATTTGGGTTTGGGGCCCAAAAGGTCCATGTGCGTTTGCCAAAAAGATTCTATGGTGCCTACGTCGCGCCAATAGCCTTGCTCTTCATAGTCTTTGGCTCCGGGCAGCGTTTGGCTTTGGAAATCATAGGCAAAGGTGCGGTAGTCCGTTAGAATTTTAGGCAAAATATGTTTGCCAAAGTCTAAGGACGGCACATCGCAAAAGCGCTGTTGCAAGACTTGCAAAAGCACATCTGCATTAAAAATATAATTACCCATAGAAGCAAAAGCCGCTTTGGGATTGCCCGGAATAGGCCGCGGATTTTGCGGTTTTTCATCAAATTGGATAATGCGGCGGTTGTCGTCTGTGCCCAACACGCCGAAAGAAGATGCTTCTTCAATGCTTACGCTGTTGGCGGCGACGGTAACATCGGCATTATTTTTGATATGAAAATCAATCATTTGCCGCACGTCCATGCGGTAAATGTGGTCCGCACCGAAAATAGCCACCAAATCCGACGCAAAATCTTTGACCAAATTGATATTTTGGCGGACGGCATCAGCCGTACCGCGGTACCAAATTTCGCCCATGCGCATTTGCGGGGGAACGGTGGTTAAGAAATGGTCCGGCACCAAGCCGTCGGTGCGCCAAGAGGTGCGCAAATATTCAATCAAACTTTGCGATAAATATTGCACCAGCACATAAGAAGAGAAAATGCCCGAATTGACAAAGTTGGATAATACAAAATCCACAATGCGGTATTTCCCTCCAAAAGGTACGGCAGGTTTAGAGCGCTCTTTCGTCAATGGATAAAGACGTTCGCCCTTGCCCCCGGCCATAATCATGCCTAATACTTTCATGTAAAGACTCCCTTTTTTATTCCGCGCCCAAGGGCAGCTTTTTTTCTAAGGCTTCAAAAGCTTCCCAAGACCACGGCATTTTTTCTTTGAAAATTTTTGCAATGGCATCTGCATAAACGCGGATTTCGTATTGCGCATGTCCGTCTTGGCGCAATTGCAAGAAATTAAGCAAGCTGCGCGCGTTTACGCTCCAATAAAATTGGGTATATTGGCACACCGGCAACACACCGCGGGCCATTTCCCGCGCCACACCGGCTTCAATCAGTTTGTTGTAAGCCGCAAAAGAAGCTTCCACGGCGTCTTGGTAAATCTTTTTGAGGGCATCGTTGTCCAAATCCGCCGCGACGGAACCTTGGCGGTTTTTGACGTCCTGACCGCGAAATTCTTGCGGAATATAAAATTCGTCTTTTACCTGGGTATAGCGGGCGCTGATTTCGTTAAAAGAACCCCAGCGGTGGCGCATCCATTGGCGGGCTACATAAATGGGGCAACAAACGTGGAATTGAAAATAACAATGTTCAAACGGCGTATGATGGCGGTGCTCCAATAAATATTTGATAAGCCCTTTATCTCTTTCTTCTCCTTTGGAAGTGCCGCCGAAAGATACACGCGCCGAACTGACAACGCGGTTGTCGCTTCCCATAAAATCTACCAGGCGGATAAAGCCTTTGTCTAACAATTCAATCGTTTCGTTTTCCACGTTATTTCTCCTAAATGTTATCTGTAAATTTCCGTCAATACGCTTTGCCCGCCGGAAAGCACTTGCGGTACCAAAATGCCGCGCGCGGTGCAATTAGTATCATAGACGACCCCATTTAAATCAATGGTTTCTCTAACATCTAATATGCCGTTTTCGTAAGTCAGAAAATGGATTTTACTGCTGCCGTATTGGCCAAATTGTTCGGAAAGGACCCCCATTTTGGCCACGTTTTCCACCGCCGCTAAAGTAGCACGCCCGTCGGGGCCGTACACTTGCAACGAAGGATAAAAAGAAATGATGTCTTGTTTATATTTTACACGATTTGGTGCCGTTGCGAAAAGGGCCGGGCTTTCGGCATAGTTTCCGTTGCTCAGGCGGATTTTGATGCTGCCGTTGGAAGCGGTATAAACAAAGTTGTCATCATCGTCATTTTGGATTTCGTGATAATTAACCCCGGTCAACCAATTTCCGCGGGTAGGCAAGCGGTCATCATCTAAGGTAAAGCGCAACCATTCGTGGTCTAATTCGCGTGCGTCGCCGGGTTTGGCCCCATTGATGAAAGGTTTTTGGGCGTAAAGGTCTTTATCGTCTCCACAGCCTATTTCTTTTACAAAATAAGGCACGCTGTCTATTTTTTTAAGTTTATGTCCGTCCGCTTTAAAAATCAGCGTGGAAATTTTTTGTTTAGGTTCATTATAGACCACCACAAAAAGTTGGGCAAAGCGCGTGTCCATAATATCTTTGGCAGATAATGTGATGGCTTTGTGCCCGGCGGGCAATTGATAATCGGCTGTTTGGCTCAGGCTAGAGCCGTCTTGGGTGTATAAAAGCAAATGCCCTTTGCTGTCTATGGCGGCTATTTCATCGCCGGGGGCAGGGGTGATGTTGGCTTTGACGGCGCTGATAATTTCGCGGTCAATAACCGGGTAAGAATAAATTTTGCGGTTGGAAGTAACTTTAGGTGTTTGCGGTGCCGTTTGCGTAGCGGGCGCCGTTTGCGGTTGCGTAGCAAGCGTGTGGGAGCTGATCACTACTTCTTGCCCGACGGAAATATTTTCTTTTTCCGGCAGTTGTCCGATAGCATATAACTCTTGTACTTCGGTGATTTTTCCTTCAGCGGAATAGTGGTTGATATTCCCCAACTCTTTTCCGGTTTTGGGGTTGGTTAATTTCTCTTGAGATAAGATGACTTTAAAAGTATCCCCCACCGCTACTTGGCGGTTGTGCTCGGACGTATCCAAATAAATATTATTGCCGTCTTGTTTTACGACAATCACCTGCGCGCTTACGCAGGGAAGTAAAAAAGCCATGAAGGCGGCTAGTAGCATGTGTTTTGTATTTATTTTCATATAATAATGGTATAGCATTTTTTCCGGAGGGTAACAATGAAAAAAAATTTTACGGATTTGATAGACACTATCGCCACTTTGCGCGGACCGAACGGCTGCCCTTGGGATAAAAAACAAACGCATGAAAGTTTGGTGAAGTGTTTGCAGAATGAAAGCCAAGAATTGATTGACGCTATTCATAACAAAGATACCGAAAATATGAAAGAAGAATTGGGCGATGTGTTGTTACAAGTGATTATGCACGCGCAAATAGCCAAAGAAGAAGGCTTGTTTGATATAGAAGATGTGATGATTTACTTAGACGAAAAACTCCACCGCCGCCACCCCCATGTGTTTGGCGATCACGCACAAGCAACATCGCCCGAAGAAGCATTGGCTTTGTGGAAAGAGATGAAGAAAAAAGAAAGGGAAAACAAATAAAAACTTCTTTGGTTGATTTGCTTTCATACACCGCCCGAAACGTAAAGTTTTGTGCGGTTTTTTATTTGTGAGTTTATTGGTGGGCAAACCATTTTCCATTTTTGGGTTTCTTTGAACATCATCTTCGGTTGTTCATATTTCGCACACAGGGTAAAACGGAAAGTTTTACCCTGTGTTGCTTATCTGCTCAACTATTTTTCAAATTTAAGTCCTTTTGACGTCTCTTTGTGCTTATGTAGCTAACGCTACACCGCGCACAAACTAAATCCGCCAAAATCATCTTAAATTTAAAAAATCAGAATAGAGTAACAATTCTTTTTCAGTTATTACCCCTGTCATCGCTCAGAGTCTTTGTGCGGGAATGTCGTTTAAATGCCGATATTACAAACGCCGTCAAAATACCTGTTTTTTAGGAAAAAATGTTTTGTATGTTTGAGTAGTTTTTTACGAGTTTACAAAACAGCCTAAAAAGCAGG
>JAFVWP010000120.1 GCA_017501565.1 Elusimicrobiaceae bacterium
CACCATTACCGTGGTGGCACCGGAAGCCTGAATGATCGCCGTTACCAACATGCCAGAGAACGTAGCCGCAAAGCGGTTGGTTGTGGCGATGGATAACATTTGTCTTAACTTGACGCCGGCCATTTTTTGTAAGCCGTCGCTCATTAATTTCATACCATAGAGGAATATTCCCATTCCCCCCAATAAGTTCAGCGTAAGTAACACTGCTTTCATCTATTTCTCCTTTTTATCCTTTATTGAAATCTATAAAAAAAGGAGGGCCCCTAACGGGCTCTCCTTAGCAATAAATCAAATCCGGCCTGGCACAGCGACAAACAACTTCCCACCATATAACAGGCGGTTTGTTCTTGCAGTGAACAGGGTTTAGGCTTTATCATAAAGGCTTATCGGACATTTTAATCGTTTTTTGTCCGTCGTCTTCTTGTTCTTGGCTTTTACGCTCGGCCCGCTCTTTCATTTGTTTTTCATTTTCAGCGAGCTGTTTTAACATATCATCGTCAAACAAAATGGTCGGCATGCGGTCTTCTTCCTGGTCAATAGCGCGGTCTAAATGCTCTTGCGCATTGTATACCTGGTTTAAATGGCGCGAAGTTGTTTCCGGGTTATCTTCGGCTTGCACGGAAGATTTATTGACGCCTAAATGTTGATGAATTTCCGGCGTAGGGGTCGGGGCCACTACCGGTTGCACCGGTACAAAGTGCTGGTCCGGCATGCCGTCTAATTCTCTGTTTTTTACGCCGCGCATGGAATAATCTAAATTTAAAAACATAATGGTCATAAAGGCATTGGCAGACAAGAAAACATAGAAATACAATGCGGCCAAAATAATACCGCCGCAGATTAAAATGGGTTTTGAGGCTTGGCTGACTAAACCCATCAACATAAATGGGAGCATCTGTTGCGGAACATTAGCTAATGCCTGCACTTGTTGGGCTAATTGCGGCAAGACAAGTTTGATCACGCAGAAAGAGCCTAAAATAACGATCAAGACGATGCCTAAAGCCCCGAAGAAATTAAGCAAAATTCTGCCGTAAAAAGTGCAGCCTAATTCCCAGCTGTATTTCAAGGCTTCAATCGGTCCGTTTTGGCGCAAAACCAAAGCTTGTTGTACGAACATAAACGGCAAGGCGCCAAAAAAGATAGCGACATAGACCGCCACCATAATAATAGCACTTTTGGAAAATAAAGCCGCCAGCAATACTACGAAGCAAGGAATTCCCACGATAAGCGCGCTGGCAATGTAATAAAAAGCAGGGATTACCGAAGACGTCAAGCTGTCAAAAGCGGTCATACCGGTTTTTTCAGCTTTAGATGCAATAATTTGGATAAGTGCCAAGGGAATGATTAAGCTGATAAAGAAAGAAACCAAGCCGTTTACAATTTGCAAAATAATCGGTAAGTTGGGGCTGATATAATGAGACAGAAAAATAATAACTCCCATTAAGCCAAAAAAGACAAAAATCAAGAAGAACATAAACAACGCAGAGCCAAAGGCTTGGTTCGCCGTAGAAAGGCTCAACCAGATAAGTCTAAAAACTGAAATCGGTCCGTTTTTAAATTCCATATTCTACTCCTTGTTTATGGTGTTACCACTATTATATCAAAAAGATACATTTCGCAAACAAATTTTATTTCTTTTGCAAGGCTTTAGCGCAAGCGTGCGCGCTGGCCCAAGCCCAATGCAAATTGTATCCGCCCAAGCGGCCGGCTACGTCCAACGCTTCTCCGATAAAAAACAAACCGGATATTTTTTTGTGCTCAAACGTGGTCGGGTTAAAAGCGGCGCAATCGGCCCCGCCGGCGGTTACTTCGGCGCGGGTAAAACCGGCAGTACCCGACGGGATAAATTCAAAACAATTTATTTTTTTCGCCGCTTCCAGCAAAGATTCTTTTTTCGCATTCGCGGCGCAAACGTCTGAATGTGCCAACCAATTTTTGGTAAATTTAACAGGCAGGAAAGAACTGAGTATTTTGGAAAATAAGTCGGGCGAATTTTTATTTTCTTTTAAAAAGGTTTCCACATTGATTGTCGGTAAAAAATTGATAAAAATCTTTTCCCCTTCCTGCCAAAACAAAGAGCTTTGCAAGATAACAGGGCCGCTAAATCCATCGTGGGTAAACAAGAGTTGCCCGGTTTGCAGGTGCTTTCCTACCTTTACTTGTGCCGTCATAGAATTGCCCGCCAGGGTTTTGCAAATCGTCCGCACCGGCTCCGGTGCGCGCAACCCTACCAAGGCGGGCCTTTGTTCTACGACGTCTATATTAAAACTGCGTGCCGCCTGGGCCGAGAATCCGCCCGCACCGAGTGCCGGGTAAGAAAGCCCCCCCGTGGCAATGACTAAATTTTCAGTATAAAAAATGCCTTTAGACGTTTGTACTTTAAATCCGTTTTTATCTTGCGCGACGGACAATACTTGTGTATTGTAGCTAAAAGTGGTATTTTGACGGCGTGCGCGTTTGTCTAACAAGCTCACGATTTCTTTAGCTTGGTAGGCAAATAGTTGTCCGGCTTCTTTTTCGTAAAAAGGGATTTTTTGCTCTTCTAAAAGCCGGATAAAATCCTGGGGTTTAAAGGCGGACAGCGCACTTTTGCAAAAGTGTTTTTGACGGCTTACATAATCTGATGCAGAAACGTAAATATTGGTAAAGTTGCATTTCCCACCGCCGGTGACGGCTAATTTTTTCCCGGGTAGGGCATTGTGTTCCAACACAAGTTTCGGCGCGGCAAAAGAACCCGCGCAAAATAGTCCCGCGGCTCCCGCGCCCACAATGATACTATGCCAATGTTGTCCGAGTTCGTGGCTGCTCATAATTAAAGTATAACAAAAAGGCGGTTGCCTTTTGGGCAACCGCTGTTCTTTTATTATTTGACTAAGTTTATATTTCTGGCAGGCCAGGCGTTTTTCTTGTTTTTTGTAAGGGGCTTATCTTCAAAAGCTTCTTTTAACGGCCCCCAAAAAGAATCTGAAAATCCGTCGTAATATTGCAAAATATCCGCTTGGAAATGAATCAACATAAAATCTTCATCATTTACCCCTTCGGGGAATTGTCTTTGCCATTCGTCTTGCCAAAGCTCGGCTCTTCTGGCGGGATTTTTTACTACGTCCATTTTTCCTTTCAGTTGGCAAATTTCTCCGGTGGAAATATCATAAAAATAGAGCGTCGTTTTGGGGCAAAGTAAAAATTGTTTCAATCTGCTGGAATATTTATTGATGGGAAAATAGTTTTCTAATTTTTTATAATCAATCTTTTTGGCTAAGGAAGGATAGCGGTAAATATTAGCAAAATTGGTGCGGTAAGCATTATCGGGCCAGCCGTCGGCATCAACGGCACAAGATAGGACCCATGTAGCGCGCTGAATAAGTTTGAGTGCTTTGTTGTATGCTGTTTTTGCTTCCATTGTTATTGCTCCTTTTAAATAGCCTAAACGAATTAGTAAAAAACTTCTCTTCATTGTAACATAAATAAAGAAAAAGTATTGTAAAATTTTTAAATAAATGTTATACTGAAATAAGAAATTTTCTTAATAATGAATGGAAAAGCAAAATGCAATACATTCAGTCTAATCATATAGAAGAAAAAGTAACCGCTTTTAAAAAACTTTGCCACGCCCGTTCTTTGCGTGTGACCAATCAGCGTTTGGAAATCTTCCGCGCCTTGTCTGCCAGCAAAGAACACCCCAGCGTGGAAGCGGTATTTCAAATCGTGCGCAAAAATATGCCCAAAATTTCTTTAGACACTATATACCGCACCTTGTCTTCTATGGAAGAGGCCGGCGTTGTATTTCGGGTGGGGCTTTCCAACCGCGCCCGTTTTGATGCGGATTTAACCCCCCACTATCATTTTGTTTGTATGGAGTGCGGAGAAGTGTTTGATGTTTTTCCGCAACAGGGCCAAGATGCTTTTCCGCTGCCGCATCAGGTAAAAGAATTTGGAGAAGTAAAAAATGTAAACCTGCAGTTTCACGGGGTTTGCCACCGCTGCCGTAAGGCCGGAAACGATGTGAAAAATTAATTAACTATTCAGGGCGTTACGCCCCAAAATATAGGAGAAAATATGGAACTTAAAGGATCCCAAACCGAAAAAAATCTCTGGGCCGCTTTTGCCGGAGAATCTCA
>JAFVWP010000121.1 GCA_017501565.1 Elusimicrobiaceae bacterium
CGGCAGTAAGCTCGTTAGCGGCAGATGTTCGCCCTGTGGTGACGATGGTAGACCCGCTGATGTTTGAACGTGGGGGCTCTATGTTGGTGGGCGGTGGCCGTGTTGTTGGCGGTCCTAGCTTAATCACGAAGGGAGCGCCGCGCTTTGCAACGGCGGCCGAACAAGCGGCCAGCGTCGCGAAGCAAGGCAGCCAATTAAGCCGCCAAGGTGCAGCGTTTAGAGTATTGCAACAACAACGTGCGGAGAGTATATTAACGGCGAGCATGGCGCGTCTGCAAGCCGTAAGCCAAGGCGGTTTTGGCTTAGTGGACGGCGTAGGCTATGCGCTCAATAATGCCATGAACGCATTTAAATACTTCTCCCCCTACACGGCTGTCAAATTTACCCGCAACGCTTATTATATCGCCCATGAAAAGGCGGTGGAAGAAGCCAGCATTGCGGCGGCCGTAAAAGAAATGCAAGATGCGAATGTAGTGCCGATGCCTTCCTTGGCAAAGACGCATGTTCAAAACTATATTAATAATGCCGTAGACAGCTATTTTGCCCGCATGAACACCGGTTTGGTGTTGAGCATGAACGGCTTGGGCCAATGGGTTGAAAATTGGAACCAAAAGAGAGCGGCTAAAAAAGTAAAAGATACTGCCATGCGCTATGCAATGATAGCGCATGAAAAAGCGCAAAAGGCCTTGGAACAAGCTACCGGAAACGCGAAAGAAATTTACGAAAAAGTATTCCAAGAGACTTATGCTTCCTTGTTGGCTAAAGATCCTTCCTTTACGGAAGCCTTAAAAGCCGGCGTAGGCGGTGTGCCGACCATTTTGAGAAATGTTTCCCCCGATGCTCAAGAAGTAACATTAGGAAAAGAATTGAGCAAATCTTTTGCCGGACAGACAAAGATTGTCATCACTTATGCGGCAGAAGATGCGGGAGTGCATTTCTCCGATGATTACCATTTCGTACAAACCAAAACCGCTTATACCAATCCTGAATTAGCTACCGAAAAAGCGAACTTGATTGCAGATGGTATTTTAAAGGAAAAAGCCCCCAGCAGAGAAGCGTTGGTGTGGGTGTTTGCCAGTGCGGCAGATGAAACCCATAAATTGGCCGCGTTTGCCAAGTTGGCTTCTTCTCAAATGGCGGTGCCTACGATTGCCGAAGTAAAAGATGTCTTAAAGAAAACCATGAGAACCAATCCGGACATGGGAACCAAATTGACGGCAGAAGAAGCGGCCGCTTTGGCTACCGCGCAAGAGCTGTTGTTAACCGAAACAAAGAGCTTGCTGGAAGTAACGGCTCAAGAAGATCTGATTTTGGGTGGTATTGATGAGTCTGACTTATTGAAGATTAATAAGGATAAACTCAATAAAGTGCTGTATTATACTTCTGAAGTAAAAGGCGTTATTAATTCCAATGCCACTAAGGACAGATACGGCAATGCTACCTATAACAACTATGCCCCTGTCTATTTGCGCCATCAAGATGGCACTTTGTCTGAAAAACCGATGCTTTTCTTACTCGTACAAGGGGATGAAGGTATCAGAGTGCCGAGCGGGTTTGTCTTAGCGGTGGACGAACAAGGGAAGTTTAAATACATCAATACCAGCTTGCGCGCCGCCAATTCTGACTCTACGCTTGCCAAAATTGTCAGCAAGATACCCTTGCTTAAAAGACTGGTCAATCCCGAAAAGCATGCCAGCCGCTTGTTGTCTATGAAACATAACAAGCGCCATGCCACAATAGAAATGAAAGGCTTGAGCACTACGGATTTGCAAGCGGTGATGACGCAACTTCGCAAAAGACCGGGTACTTTGGTGGCTGTATTGAACCTGAATGAACCGGATAGATTTGAAGCCATGATGACAAAGGTTGCCTTGGTGGCCGGCTCTGACTTGGGTGCTTCCATGAGCAGTCAATTTAAGAAAATGATTTCTTCGTCTGCTTTATCTGTACTCTTCAGTGGATTTGGCTACATTACTCCTTGGTTATCCAATTTCTTTAAACCTGTAATGGCGTTGTTTGGCCCGTATAGAGTATTTAAGGTGGGCTTGTCGCTGTTAATTGGCATTTCTATTTTTGGCATGACGCAAGGTATGGTTGGCTATTTCTCTTTTGATGGTGGGCAGACGTTATTATCCTTGCTTGGGATAAATGCACCCGGCTTGGAAAATGTTCTTAAATGGGGAGCTGTGGGTATCTTTACCACAGGAGCTATTTTGATAGCCTCCGTGTTTAGTACGCAAGCTTCTCCGGCCTTAAAGAGTGTTTATCCGGACAGCTTGGTGTTTGCCACCAAAAACTTGAGCTTTAACACCATTAAAGGGCTTTCCCGTATGTTAGTGTCTTTAGTGCCTGCGGTAGCCATGCTGGTTATTGGTATTCCCAGTGTTGGCGAATGGATTCAAAGTTTTTGGCCAGGGTTCCCTGTTGACCAGAAAATGAACTGGTCCGTCTTGGTGCCGATTGTTACTGGGGTTGCTATTTGGGCTCTGGTGGATTTGAACAAGAGCACCCGCTTGAAAGCAGAAGATGTTAAAAAACAACAGGAGCTTGCCAAGAAAAAAGAGGGTGGCAAGTCTACGTGGCAGGTGCTTAGAGAATCTGGCAAAAATGCGGATGCTGTAAGAAGAGAACAACTCTTTAACAATGTGTTTAAGCCCAAAATGAAGGATATTTCCGGACGTGTTGCACAGATTTATATGGCCTATGCTCCGGTTAACTCTGTGTTAATCGGTATGGCGGCCGGGGTTATGTTCCCCGATATTGCTCTGTGGATTACGATTACCGGTTCGTTCTTGAACTGGGGCGCTCGTAAAGTTTTTAACAAGATGTTGGAAAATAAACTTGTGAATGATGACCAATTGACCGGTTTCCTGTTGCCGTTCATGGCCGTTATGATTTTGCTCATAACCGTACTTCCTTATGAGTGGTATCAGCTGATTCCTTGGGCATTTATGTATATTTCTACCTCTACCTTCGGTTCGGCTGAACAAGCGCGTATTCAAAATTTGATTGCCAGCTATTACAGAGCAGAAAGAGAGAAAACGCGTGATGATAAAACCTTAAGCCAAAAAGAGCGCGATGCTGCATTGGCGGGTTTAAAAGCTGATGAAGAAGATATGAAATTGCGCGGAGCTCAAGTTTATAATAATAGTAACTCTTACGGTATCTTTACTATTGCTGGGCTTATTATTGCTGCCTTGTTATCTGCTGATTGGGGTATCTTTGGCTTGAATGAAGCTATCGCCAATCTTGGACCTGATGCAATTACTGGTGCCGGTTCTGGTGCGATTACATATGATTACACTGAAGCAAAAGACTTATTGACCAAAGAAGCGATGTTGAGCGCTTTTAAATATGTCTTACCTATTCCTGCTTTTATCGGTGGACTCCTGGTATTTAAGAACTGGGGCATGGTAAAAGAAGGGTGGGATAAGTTTATGCATATGCGCCGCCACCTGACTAATGAAATGATTGCCAAAAACAATAACGTAGAAATCTTGGCTGCCTTAGAGTTGGACTTGTCTAATCCGCAGGCTGCTAAAGATAAACTGACGAAAATGGCTGAAGACTTGCAAAAGATGGTGCGCGGGTATGCCAATGCCTTGACGTCTGAAGATAAGATTGCAGAAATAATTAAGACGGCCGTCATGCTCAACAACCGCTTGAAAGCCTATGTGGAAAATGTACCCAATGGGGCCGCATTGGTAAAAGACGAGTTGATGACCTTGCGCATTATTGCCCATAATATCAAAGTCATTCTCAATGGTAACGGCATTGTGAATGAGGTGGATAAGGTGGAAGGAAACGACGTCTCTGCCTACTTAAGAGCGGAAGCGGAAAGATTGCTTGAATCCGTGCATGGGGTTGTATATTCTACGGATAAACAAGTGGGCGCCTTTGTCAAAGAAATCAGAGATATGCGCAAGGCTACTACGGACCGCAATATTATTAACCTGACCTTGCAAATGGAAGAATATTTGCAAAACAAAGACGGAGCCGGCTTTGAAAAGACCTTGGGTCTCTTTAAGAAACATGCCTCGCCGGAATTGGCGGCCCAAGCGGAAGCTTTGGTTCCCTTGTTGAAAGGTAATCTGACCGCTCCGCAATCTGTGACGATGAGCTATGTGGCTGAAAGAAGCAAAAAGGAAACGACCAAAGTCCGCCCGTACGAAGAAGCCATGAACTATGTAGGCGAATTGCGCAAGATTGTGGCAGAATACAAGGCCGGTCAACCGCAAGGAAAAGTATATGATGATGCCGCTAAATACTACAACTTGACGATGAAATCTTTGGATAAATACATGAAGAAGAATAAAGACTTATTTACCGAAGATCCACGCGTGGAAACCTTGCGGGCCGAAGCGGAGCGCTTGTATAACGAAATCAAGCCGACCACCACTTGGAAAGAAGAATCTCGTTTCACTAAAGCTATAAAAAAATTCAAACAGAGATTCCATAAAAAACCGCCGCAAGCTCCGGCTTACTAATCTAAAAACCCCCTGTGAAAACAGGGGGTTTTTATAAGTATTGCTTACAATAAAACCCTAGCGTAAGTCCGGGGAGTTTTATAAATACTTTTCATGCTTTCCCCCCTTTTATTTTAAGCTAAATTTACAAGTATCTTTAAATTAAATAAAATAATATTATGCAACCTGTTTTTACTCCTAAAAAAGACTATTTTGCCCCCATGCACACGACCGAACACGTGCTCAACCAAACCATGGTGCGTATGTTCGGCTGTGAGCGCAGTAAAAATGCCCACATAGAAAAAAATAAATCTAAATGTGATTATTTTTTACCGCAGGCCCCTACCCAAGCGCAAATAGATGCCCTTGAGCAAAAAGTAAATGAAGTTTTGGCGCAAAATCTGCCGGTAACGATTCAGGTGCTTTCCCGCGCCGAAGCTGAAAAATTGCCGGGGTTGGATATGGGTAAACTTCCCCCCACCGTAGGCGATGAACTGCGCATTGTTTTTGTGGGAGAGTATGATGCTTGCCCATGTATCGGTGCGCATGTGGAAAACACATCGCAAACGGGGCATTTTGTTGTTTCTTCTTGGGATTATGAAAACGGCCGCTTGCGTATCC
>JAFVWP010000122.1 GCA_017501565.1 Elusimicrobiaceae bacterium
ACGGCGGTCCCGATGGCGGTAACGGCGGTAAGGGCGGTGATGTTATTTTTGAAGCCGTGGCAAACCTTAATACATTGATAGATTTCCGCTATCGTCAGCATTTTAAAGCCGAGACCGGTCATTACGGTATGGGTGAAAACCGCACGGGTAAAAGCGGAGAAAACTTAATCGTTAAAGTACCTTTGGGAACGGAAATACTTGCCGAAGACGGGGAAACCGTATTGGCGGATATGGTAACGGAAGGACAGCGCTTTGTGATTGCCAAAGGCGGCGACGGTGGACGGGGAAATACCGCTTTTAAAACTTCGGTTAACCAAGCGCCTCGCCGGAGCGAACCCGGTTGGCCCGGGGAAGAAATGTGGGTGTGGTTACGTTTGAAAGTTATTGCCGATGTCGGCTTGGTCGGAATGCCAAATGCCGGAAAGTCTACTTTCCTTGCGGCGGTTACAAGGGCAAAACCGAAAATTGCGGATTATCCGTTTACTACTTTGCACCCTAATTTGGGTATGGCAGGAGTGGACGACAAAGAAATACTGATTGCGGATATTCCCGGATTGATTGAAGGGGCGCATGAAGGTGTGGGGCTTGGCGACCGTTTCTTGCGCCATATTGAACGCTGTGCCGCTTTCTTACATTTGGTGGACGGTACAGAAGAAGATGTTGCCGGAATCTATAAATCTATTCGCAAAGAGTTGAAGCTTTATGGGCGGGATTTGGAAGACCGGACGGAGTTTGTGGCTTTGAATAAGTGTGATGCTTTGACGCCCGAAGAAACAGCCAAAAAACAGAAAGCTTTGGAAAAAGCCGCTAAAAAGTCGGTGTATGTTATTTCCGGAGTGGCTGGTATGGGTATTAAGCCTTTGTTACGGGATTTGTCTGCTTGTGTTGATGAGCATCGGAAAAATCTCTCTTAGATTTGAGAGGGGCAATGTATAAACCTTGGCTTCCGGTTGCCGGAGACGGGCGCAGGCTTAAAGTTGGGCTTTTAGGCGGGTCGTTTAACCCTGCTCATGAAGGTCACCGCTATATCAGCCTTGAAGCATTAAAACAGCTTGGGCTTGATGAAGTGTGGTGGCTCGTTTCTCCTTTAAATCCTTTTAAGGCAGGGCAGAAGGTGCCGCCGTTGGAATTGCGAGTCGCTGAGGCGGAAAAGATTGCGGCTAACCCTAAAATAAAAGTCAGCGGTATAGAAAATGAGTTGGGTACTTATTTGACCGCTGATACGTTGGAAAAACTTTGTAAACGCTTTCCTAATGTGGATTTCGTTTGGCTGATGGGTGATGATTTGGCTGAGGAGTTTACCCGTTGGTATCGCTGGCGAAAAATCTTTTCGTTGGTCTCAATTGCGGTTTTTTCGCGAAAGGCTTATCCTTGGCAGACAGTTGCAGCAAAAGCTTTTAGAGCTTTTGCAAAAAGTCGGGTTGCAGGAGATAATATCCGCAATCTGGCTCGAACAGAAAAGCCGGCGTGGGCTTATGTGCGAATGAAGCCTAATCCGCTTTCGTCGACTTTGATAAGAAATAAAGAAAAGGAAGGAAAATATATATGTCCGAGCAAAAGAAAAAAACTCCCGCAGTAAGAAATACCGCTTCAAAACCAAGAACCAGAAAAACGAAGCCAAAACTTACCGTCGAAGAAATGCTCGCTTTAATCCAGAAATCGCTTGATGACGGAAAAGCGCAAGATATATCGGTGATTGATTTGGCGGGAAAAACCAGTATCGCTGATTTTATGGTGGTGGCTTCCGGAACGTCTCAGCGGCAGGTGGTGTCTTTGGCGGAACGAGTCGCCTTGGATTTAAAAGCGGCAGGAGTTCGTTCATCAATGGAAGGAAAGGCCGGCGGAGAATGGGTAATCGTGGACGCTTTGGATATTATTGTTCATGTCTTTTATCCGGAAACCAGAGCTTTTTACAGCATTGAAGATATGTGGAAGGCTATTCCGGTTCCCGCAGCGGATACCGAGTCTGAAAGTTCTAAGTAATGGAAATATTGATTGCGGCAATAGGAAAGATGAAGGCAGGTCCGGAATTGGAGCTGTTTAATCACTATTTAAAGCAAAGCAATTTTAAAATTACGCTGAAAGAGTATGAAGAAAAACGTCCCTTATCTGCGGAAGAACGAAAGCTTAAAGAATCCGAGATGCTTTTAAACGCCGTGCCGAAGGGATATGTAATTGTCGCTTTGGACGAAAGAGGAAAAGAGATTTCTTCGTTGGACTTTGCCGACAAAGTAGAGGGTTGGTATCCGAAAGGTATCGCTTTTCTTATTGGTGGAGCAGGCGGGCATCACGATATTCTGCGCCAGAAAAGTGATTTTATGTTGGCTTTCGGGCGTATGACTTGGCCGCATATGCTCGCCAGAGTGATGTTGGCAGAACAAATATATCGTGCCCGTACAATTATTGACGGGCACCCATATCATAAACAATAGTTTTAAAGTTAATCTTTTGCTTTTGAAAAGTAAAATGACAGCAAAAAGCACTTATGAAAGTGCTTTTTGCTTGTCTTCCCCT
>JAFVWP010000123.1 GCA_017501565.1 Elusimicrobiaceae bacterium
CAGGTACGCGATGAGCGTAAATTTTTCGGCTTTGCCGTCCACGGTAATATCCGATAAAACCAACCGCGTATTCCATTGCCCCACCGATTTTTCTTACACCGTACCTTCTACGCTGTGCGCGCCGTTATAAGGGGTTGCTTCCGCATAATTATAAACTTGAAAGGCAAATGCGTTCATACCCAAAAAGAAAGCAAACAGCAAAGCGCAAACCGCCACCGCCGTTTTATAAATTCCGCTTTTTCCGCAAAACGCAAACGGGATAAACAAGCCCAAAAGCAAGCAAAGCCACCAAAGGGAAACACCGTAAAAAAGACGCAAGTAAGAAAAAACGACGCCCAAACCAAGAAACGCCGCCATAAAAAATACGGGGCGAAAATTGAAAAGCCTATCTTTCCCATTTCGCACCGTATCTATCATTATTTTTTTATCCTATCCTTTGTATAAATCAGTCTTCCAACCCTGCCAAATAATCAATCGTAACCCCGAAATATTCGGCTATCAATATCAAATTTGAAAGCTTGGGTTCACGCTTTCCCGTTTCCCAAAAACTAATGATACCGTGACTAACCCCAAGGTCGTCAGCCAAACGCTCTTGGCTAATCCCCTTTTCTTCTCTTAAATATTTAAAACGCTCTGCAAATTTCTCTTTCATACAGTTATTATCTCACAACTGTAAGGGAAAAATGCAGTCGCGCCACAATAGTAAGGGAGCCCAAAAGAAAAAAGCTTGGGGATTACCAAGCCCTTTCGTTATTCTAAATATTGCGAAACGGTATAGGAAAGCTTATCCAAAACTTCTTCCACGTCGCCAAAGAGCATACAGCCCGCCGCCCGCACGTGTCCGCCGCCGCCGTAAACGCCTGCGATTTGGTTGGCTTTTGCATACGTTTTGCTACGCAAAGAAATTTTCCATTGCCCCTTTTTATATTCCATCAAAGAAGCCGCCACTTCCACCGTATCGACGTTAAGAGGAAAATCGACAAACCCTTCCGTCATGGAAGAATCCGCGCCGCACTCGTCCATCAGCGTTTTGGGGATAATGATAGCGGCAAACCTATCTTGGTGATAATAGCGGATTGCCCCCATCACCTTGCCAAAAAGTTTCGCGCGTTGCTTGGGTTGCTTTTTAAAAAGTTCGTAATTGAATTTACGAATATCCGCGCCCGCCTTCGCCAGCTTTGCGCCCAACAAAAAGCAATTTTCGTCCACGTCGTCGTGCGAAAAATTGCCCGAATCCGTCAACAAGCCAAGCAATAAAAATTCCGCCGTGGTTTTGTCAAACGGAGCACCCATGTATTCGATGAGCGTAGCAATATGCATACAATTCGCCGCGCAGGTTTGCACAAAATCATACTTACAAAAGCCACGGTTCGTGATGTGGTGGTCAATGCAAACCGTGTCGATTTTTTTACGTTGCGCCAAGAAAAGTTCTTCCGACAGTCCGCCCAATCTTTGCGCCTCGCTGCAATCCACGCATACCAACAAATCATATTCCCCTACAGGTTTTTTTTGGGCTTGCTCCAGCCCTTCTACAAACCGTAAATTCGA
>JAFVWP010000124.1 GCA_017501565.1 Elusimicrobiaceae bacterium
GTATCCACAAAGTAAGCGCAGGGATAAAGGTCACCAACATCAAAATCAACGCCAACACCCCAAAGAAAGGCAACAAAGGCGACATGATTTTTTCTATAGAAATATTACTCACTTTACAGCCGGTGAACAAAATCGCACCGACGGGGGGAGTAATACAACCGATACACAAGTTAAAAGTCATCATCACACCAAAATGCACCGGATCCATACCAAAATTAATGGCAATGGGCAAGAAAATGGGCGTGAATATCAAAATGGCCGGAGTCGGGTCCATGAACGTGCCGATAATTAAAAGCAACACAGTCATAATCAGCAGAATTACAATCGGATTTTCCGACAGGCTCAAAAGTCCCGCCGCCAATAAAGCCGGGATTTTGGTAAAAGCCAAAATCCAAGACATAATAGACGATAAGCCAATTAAAAATACGATAATACAGGTCAGCTCTGCCGCTTGCAATAAAATGCGGGGCAAGTCTGACACTTTAATCGTTTTATAGATAAAAGACAGCACCAAAGCATAACATACCGCAATGGCAGAAGCTTCGGTAGGGGTAAAAATCCCCATCAAAATACCGCCGATGACAATGACAATTAAAAGCAAGCTGGGAATGGCTTGCCAGGCTATTTTTAAAGTTTCCGCCCAAGAAATACCTTTTTCACCTTTATAGCCGCGCTTTTTAGCCATAAAGAAAGCCAAAGCCATCACGCCCAAGCCCCACAAAATACCCGGGATATAACCCCCTAAAAACAAAGAAGTAATAGACACCCCGCCGGCCACCGTGGAAAAAATAATCAGGGTGTTGCTGGGGGGGATTAAGATACCTGACGGGGCAGACGCCACATTTACCGCGGCAATATAATCTTTATCATAGCCTTCTTCTTCCGCCATGGGGGTAATGATACCGCCGATAGCCGCACAGGCGGCAGAGCCGGAGCCGGAGATAGAGCCAAAAAGCATATTGGCCACCACATTGGTCAAGGCCAAAGAGCCCGGCAAACGGCCCACCAAGGCTTTAGCCAAATTCACCAAGCGGCGGGCAATACCGCCGTTATTCATAATAATACCGGCTAAAATAAAGAAAGGAATGGCCAGCAAAGTAAAAGAGTTAATCCCTGTAAAAGTTTTTTGTGCCGCCATCAACAAGGCCTTATCTGCCGGCAAAACAACCATCATCGCCAAGGTGGCACCGCAACCCAAACTGATACTGATAGGCACGCCGATCAGCAACAAAATCAAAATAGAAACGAGCATAATCAGCCCGCAAGTCAAAGCAGCACTAACCATGACGTACACCTCCCGCTTTTTCTTGTTTATAAAGTTTGATAAAATCGGCCAAGTTACACAAACTATACACCGCAGCCAATATACCACCCGTCGGCAAAGCCAAATACACTACCCCGATGGGCACCGGCAAAGCAGAGTCCATTTGATTCATGGCATTAAGCGCAATATAACCGCCGCCATAGCCCAATACCGCCAAAACAAACACAAAGATTACCGCTTCACTGACGATACCAAAACGGATTTGGTTTAAGCGGCTGAGCTTTTGCAAAACAATTTGCAAATTCATGTGGTCGCGTTTGCCTACCACATAGGCCGAGGCAACCATCACCAGCCACAAGAACAAATATTTTGCCAGCGCTTCGGTAATGGTGCTGGGAGAATTCAGCACAAAGCGCGTAATAACCTGCCAAGTAACCAGCAAGGTCATCAGCCCCATAATCAAACAGGATAAAAAGGCTGTTATTTTGTTTAATGTATTTCTTAATTGGGTCATCGTTATTTCAACTCCGAAGTGGCTTTTACGGCGTCGTAAACTTCTTTAATTTCCGGGTTTTGGGTTAATTCTTCATGCAAAGGTACAACGGCTTTTTGCAAGGCTTTGCTGTCTACATCATAGACAATAGTAGCGCCGCCTTCTTTCACTTGAGCCAAACGCTCTTGGGCATCTTTTTGCCAAAGCTCTACTTCATAATCGGCCGCTTGGCGGGCCGCTTCGGCTAAAGCTTGCTTATCTTGCGCAGAAAGACTATCATAAAGTTTTTTATTCATAATCAAATAGTCCGGCACAATTAAATGGCGGGTATAGGAATAATAAGGAGCAATTTCATAATGTTTGGTGCTGCTGTAAGACGCTTCATTATTTTCTGCTCCGTCCACCACGCCCGATTGGATAGCGGTAAACACTTCACCAAAAGACATCGGCGTAGCCGCACCGCCCAAAGCTTTCATCATTTTGGCATAAGTGTCCGATTCGGCCGTACGGATTTTCATTCCCTTTAAGTCTGCCAAATTACGAATGGGCTTTTTGGCATACATATTGCGTGTACCGGCGGTAAAGTAAGTAACAATTTTAAAATTGTATTTTTCCGTCCGGGCAAAAAGTTTTTCTACCAAAGAAGAAGTGGTAAAAAAGCGGCGTTGGTGCGCTTCATCATCAAACAAAAACGGCATTTCAAAGGTTAAAAAGCCGTCTTCAAAGCTGGACACATTGGGGTTGCCCATAATGGCCATTTCAATAATGCCGTATTGCACCTGTTCCAAGGTTTCGCGTTGCGGACCTAATAACTCATTGGGAAACACCTCAAAGCGGTAACGCCCATTGGTCAATTGGCCGAAAATTTCGCCCATTTTTTTAACGGCTTCATTTTGCGGATGGCCGTCCACTTGAATAGAAGCTACATTCCAAACTTTTGTTTTTTGGCCTTGTTCTTTAGACGGACTGCACGCACTAAGCACCGCGGCCGCCAAAAAGCAAAGTATAAGTATTCTTTTCATAAAAACCTACCTTTTATAAGATTACACCATCTTTGAAAATAGAAATTTCTTTATAGCCGTACTCTTCGTTTTTCGTTTGAATGCGCCCGTTGGCTACATCTAAAAGAAAAGCAAAAAGTTCTTCGGCTGTCTGGTCCAATCCTGCTCCGTCCAACACGCGCCCGGCATTAAAATCAATCCAATGCTTTTTATTTTCAAACAGCGGAGTATTAGACGCTATTTTAATGGTCGGCACCGGAGCCCCGAACGGATTGCCCCGCCCGGTCGTAAAGAGAATCATTTGCGCTCCGGCCGCCGTTAAATTGGTAGTAGATACCAAATCATTCCCCGGACCGGTCAACAAATTCAACCCATGCTTTTGCACGCGCGAGCCAAAGGCCAATACATCGGCCACTTCGCTTTGGCCCCCTTTTTGGGTACAGCCCAAAGATTTTTCTTCTAAGGTAGAAATACCGCCTTTTTTATTACCGGGGGAGGGATTTTCGTAAATGGTCTGATGATAACGCGTAAAGTAGTTTTTGAAGTTATTAATCATATCCACGATTTTATGGAAAGTTTCTTCATCATGCGCGCGGTTCATCAAAAGGGTTTCCGCGCCGAACATTTCCGGCACTTCCGTCAAAATCGTACTGCCGCCACGCGCCACTAACCAATCGTTTACCCGCCCGCACAAGGGGTTTGCCGTAATGCCGGAAAACGCATCGCTTCCGCCGCATTTAAACCCGATTGTCAAAGCAGAAAGCGGACATTCTTCGCGCTTATATTCGGCGGCAGCTTCGCCCAACTCACGCAGAAGGGCCATGCCTTCTTCGTACTCATTAGACACATTTTGCGTGACCAAAAATTTGACGCGCTTGGGGTCCACTTCGCCTAACAAAGGCTGAAAAACACCCAGGTTATTATTTTCGCACCCCAAACTAAGCACTAATACCCCGCCCGCATTGGGGTGTTTGATTAAACCTTTTAAAATCTGCTGGGTATAGGCTTGGTCATCGCCCAATTGGCTACAACCTTTATCGTGCGTAAAAGCAAAAACGCCGTCCACTTTCCCGGCCAATTCCCGCGCGGCTTGTTTGGCTAAATTTGGGCGGTGGTATTTACACAACCCACGGTGGGAATAATCCAGATTTCATTGCGCACGCCGACGGAGCCGTCTTTTCTTTTGTATCCCCAAAAAGTACGTGTATCTTCCACCGGCAAAACAGCATTGGGCTGTTTTTCATAATTATATTCTAACAAGCCCGATAAATTAGTTTTAAGATTATGGGTGTGAATATGCTCTCCGGAAGAAATAGCTTGCGTAGCATGCCCGATAGGCATGCCATACTTTATGATATTTTCCTGCGCGGCAACATCTTTTAAAGCTACTTTATGGCCGAAAGGAATATCTTGCCGCAGTTGAACGGAAATATCCCCAACGTGGCAAACTTCGCCGGCTTTTAAGTCTTGCGTGGCAACGGCTACATTGTCCTGGGCGGAAATTAAAATTAAAGCGGGCTTCATACTTATTTCACCAATTCCGCTACAACATCTTGCACCGAAGCATGCTGCATTTTTTCCAAATAAAAAGCCGTTTTTTCCACCAACCCGGGCACTTGCCCGGCGGGGGGAACCGGCCACAAGACTGCGCTGTTTAACACTTCTTTAGCCAAAACGCCCATATCCGTTTCTTTCCATGCTTGGGCAAAGAAATCTAACACGGCTTTGTCATCGCGAATTTCATATTCGGTCCCGTCAAATCGGCGGCCCATATATTTGCCGTCTTTCATTTCCCCTTGATAAAACTTAATCAACGCCGCCAAAGAAAAGCACAAAAGCGGCGGTAAAGCTTCTTTGCGTTTATAATATTCGGTTAAGGAAGGCAAACAACGCGCCGTAAACTTAGAACAAGAATTTAAGGAAATATCCAACAAGCGATGCTTGATATACGGATTGGCAAAGCGGGATTTTACCGCCTGGGCAAAGGCTTTAAGTTCTTCTTCCGGTAAGTCCAACGTGGGGATAATTTCGTCCGATAAAAGCCGGTCCAAATAGCGGGCAAAAAGCGGGTCATTGACCATTTCCAACACAATATCATGCCCGGCTAAATAGGCCGCCAAGACCGAAGAAGTATGTCCGCCGTTTAAAATGCGGACTTTGCGCATCTTGTAAGGACGGACATCATCGGTCCAAATCACATGAGCGGACGTTTTATCAATGGGCAAAAGCTCGGCCCATTCTTTTTTCCCTTCAATGACCCACAAATTAAAAAGCTCGCTGGTGACCATCAGGCCGTCTTGATAGCCTAATTTTTCTTCCAACTCTTGCACTTCTGCTCTGGGGTATCCGGTTACAATGCGGTCCACTAATGTATTGGTAAAAAAGTTATGGTTTTCAACCCAAGACAAAAATTCCTGTGGCAAAGCCCATTCTTGGGCATAACGCAAAATAATTTTCCGCAGTTGTGTTCCGTTATAGTCAATCAATTCCACCGGTAAAAACAAAAGGCCTTTGTCCGGCGCGCCGTTAAATGCCTTAAAGCGCTCATATAAAAATAAGGCCATTTTAGCCGGGAAAGAAGCGGGGGGAGTGTCGGTCAATTTATCGCCTTCTTTATAGGCGATGCCCGCTTCGGTAGTATTGGATATGCAGACCTTTAAGTGGGGGTTATGGGCCGCTTTTATAAATTCTTCAAAATGTTCATATACATTAATACAACGGGAAACCGATGTAATCGGGCGAACTTTCTCGGCGGGGTGGCCGTCTTCGTCAATGCCGCGCATAATCAGGGTATAGGCCCCGTCTTGGGCGGCAAATTTTTCACACATTTCTGCATTGGCTGCAATCGGTTGGCACAATAAAATACTGCCATTAAATAAGCCTTGTTCATTGGACAAATCAATCATCCAATCGGCAAATGCGCGCAAAAAATTACCTTCGCCCATTTGAATTACTTTTTCGGGAAATTTCCCGTAGGAATGCGTCAGGGTTTGCTGAATAGGTTTCATCAATTTTTTCCTTTATATAAAGGGGAATATATTTCTTTCTTTTTATCATTTTGCCCGATAAAAATCAACGAATGTATTTTGACAACCCACACGCATAGAATATAAAATAAAGTGAAAATCTGTACCATTTGGAGTTGTATATGAATATTTTAAATGAAATCTCTAAAATCGGTATCGTGCCTGTCATCGCTTTGCATGATGCCCAAAGTGCCGTACCTTTGGCCCAAGCCCTGATAAAAGGGGGACTGCCTTGTGCAGAAGTTACCTTCCGCACAGACGCCGCCGAAGCATCTATCCGCCAAATGAGCCAACATTGCCCGGATATGTTAGTAGGGGCCGGCACCATTTTAACCCCGCAACAGGCTGACCGCGCCGTAGCGGCGGGAGCTAAATTTTTGGTCAGCCCCGGACTTAATGAAGAAGTGGTAAAACATTGCCAAAAAATCGGTGTACCCATTATCCCGGGTGTAGCCACCCCCAGCGAAGTGGAAAAAGCTTTATCTTTAGGTTTAACCACCCTGAAATTTTTCCCGGCAGAAGCGGCCGGCGGCTTGCCCATGATTAAAGCCATGTGCGCCCCTTACAGCCAAGTTAAATTTATGCCGACAGGCGGCATAAATGCCAAAAATTTAAACAGCTATTTGAGCTTTAAAAAAGTGATTGCTTGCGGCGGCAGTTGGATGGTAAGCCAAGAGCTTATCAAATCCGGCAATTTTGCTGAAATTACCCGCTTGAGCAAAGAAGCCGTAGCCGTTATGTTAGGCTTTGAACTGCGCCACGTAGGGATTAATTGTGCAGACGAAAAAGAATCTTGCGGTGTAGCAGACCAATTTGAAAATTTATTTGGCTTTACCAAAGAAGACCGCGGCGGAGCTTATTTTGCAGGAGAATTTATTGAAGTTATGAAAAAGCCTTTTTACGGAGAAAAAGGTCATATTGCCATCGCCACCCATTACCCCGAACGTGCGGCCTATCATCTGGAAAAAGCCGGGGTGGAAATTAATTGGGACAGCGCCGGATACCAACCCGACGGCTCTTTGCGGGTGGTGTATCTTAAAAATGAAGTGGGCGGTTTTGCCGTACATATTTTGCAAAAATAGGGGAGATTATACATGTCTAAACGCGTAATTACTTTTGGAGAATTAATGCTTCGGCTGGCACCGCCGGGATATATGCGCTTTGTGCAAGCAGACACTTACGGAGCCACCTACGGCGGGGGGGAAGCCAACGTGGCAGTATCTTTGGCCAATTACGGCGTAGATGTGGCCTTTGTCAGCAAAATGCCCGCGCATGAAATCGGCCAAGCCGGCGTAAACGCTTTGCGCAAATACGGGGTGGATACTTCTTTCATTACCCGCGGCGGCAACCGCGTAGGTATTTATTATTTGGAAAAAGGCGCCAGCCAACGGCCTTCTAAAGTAGTATATGACCGCGCCGGTTCTGCCATTGCCACCGCCGAAGAAAAAGACTTTGATTGGGATAAAATTTTTGACGGGGCCGCTTGGTTTCACTTTACCGGCATTACTCCTGCTTTGGGCGATAATATGGCCGCTATCACATTGCAAGCCGTTCAAGCGGCTAAAAAACGCGGTTTGATAGTCAGCTGTGATTTAAATTACCGCAAAAAACTTTGGAGCAAAGAAAAAGCCGGCCAGGTAATGGGAGGGCTATGCAAATATGTAGATGTGTGCATCGCTAATGAAGAAGATGCCGCTGATGTATTTGGCATTCAATCCAGCGGCACTGATGTAACCACCGGGCAAGTCAACCATGAAGGCTACAAAGAAGTTGCCAAAAAATTGGCCGATCGGTTCGGTTTTCAAAAAGTGGCCATTACTTTACGCACGTCCATTTCCGCCAACGACAATAAATGGGCGGCCATGCTTTACGACGGAGAAAATTACCATTTCAGCAAGCAATATAATGTGCATATCGTAGACCGCGTAGGCGGGGGAGATTCCTTCGGCGGCGGTTTGATTTATGCTTGCTTAAACGGCTACAATGCACAAGACAGCATTGAGTTTGCCGTGGCAGCCAGCTGCTTAAAGCATAGTATTGAAGATGATTTCAACCTGGTCAGTGTAGAAGAAGTGAAAAAGCTGGCCCAAGGCGACGGCTCCGGCCGCGTGCAACGCTGAAAATAATCTGCTAAAAAAGGCCCCGCGTAAACGGGGCCTTTTTTGATGGTATTTTTACCAATTATGATTTTTTCTGCAAACCGCTTTCTATCCATTTGCGCGTAAGCAAAAGCCCAATGGGCGTAATACAGGCAATAAACGCATAAATCAACCACATAGTACCCGGCGCTTGTGCCCCTTCTTTAGGGATAAAATGCGCCAACATGGAGCCGGAGTATAACCCGGTGGTAAACTTAGCCAAGAACCACGGCAGTCCCGCCAAGCCCATATACGCACCCACTTGCCCGACAGGGGCCAAATCGCCCACGTATTCGTAGAAGCGCGAAGACCAAGCCGCTTCGCCCAAAGAAAAGATAATCACATACAAAATAAGCGTTGTAACAGAAGTTTCTTGACCGATAAGTAGAAAAGTGGTCGCGGCAGATACACTCGTGCCGATCATCAACATTTTAAACACGCTGACATTGCGCGTAAACATAGCAATCAACGGCACAAAAATAACGATGATGAACGGGTTAATGCCGTTAATCCACTCAAATTTAGCCGCCACTTCCGGCGAAAAAACGCGGAAAATATAATCCGGCATTGTTAAAAATTGGTGGGCAAACAAGGTTTGCACCGGAAGTAAAATAAAGATAAACCACATAAAACGCACATCTCTAAACGGCATTTCTGCCAGGCGTTGTTTCCAGGTTTTATTTTGGTTTTCTTCTTCGTTGACCACCGCCACGCGGCATTCTTTTTCCACTTTTTTGCTAAAAAGGGTAATATGCAGTAAAAGCACTACCCCGGTAATGGCAGTACAGGTTAAAAAGACCCCCATAATACCCCAGCCCAACCCATGCAAAGAGCCGATAAAAGGCTCATCGGTGCGGATAAACGGAGATACAAAATTACCGAACACAATCCCCAAATTCATAAAGGCATAAATAAAGCTAAACGCGATAGCGGAAACTTTCGGGTTGGTATATTCCTTGGCTCCGGCATACAAAGCGGGTTGCAAAATGCCCGACCCTAATGCCATCAGCAAAATAGCCGCCCAAGACATAACATATCCTATCCAGGCCAGACCAAAGCCCGCCGGCAAAGCGGCCAAACTTAATAGGACGCGTCCGCTAAACAAAAGGCCCAATGCAATGGTTAAGGCTTTGCGTACGCCGTATTTGTCGGACACAAATCCGCCGCCGAACATAAACAGCGTTACCAGCCCGGTAAACGTGGACACGCTTACCCCGCTTAACTCATCGCTCATGCCCACGCTGCCGCCCAAAAAGAGTGTGAGCAAAGTCAAAATACCGAAATAGGCAATTCCGTCGGCAAAGTTGACCATATTAATCAGCCAAAAAGCGCGGGAAGAGGAAAAGATGATTTTCAGCTCTTGCCAAAGCGAAGTTTTGGCTTTGGTTTCTGTGTTTGTAGTTTCTGTCATAAAAATATTTTATCTTTTTATAAAAAGCTCTTAAACTATTTTTTGAAATCTTACCCAAAACGCAATTGCTATAATAAAGATATGAATATAAAAAATATTTTTAACTTCTGTTTGGCCGAACTGCTGGTTTGGTCGCTGATCTCTTTGTCTTATTTTTTTGTCAGCGGGTTTTATCCGTCTTGGACGGGGGGGATTTTTACCGCTTTGTTTATCGTAGGCAACAGCTTTATGTTTGCCGCGGCCTTGTTTGCAGTGCTGGCATTGGTGCGTCTGATCGGCCCCAAAACAGCCTTTTGGACAGCCGTTGTATCGGGCGGATTTTTCAGCTTAATTTTAGGGATTGATTTTATCGTTTATTCCCAATACCGCTTTCATATCAGTGTGGCGATGTTACAGCTTTTCTTCGGCCCGGCAGGACGGGAAATATTTGTATTTACCGCCGGCACCTATTTGGTTTTGGCCGGAGCTGTCGGGGCCGTTTTTGCGCTCACGTGGGGATTGGCTAAAATCTCTTGCCGCTTTACTTTCAGCGCAAAAAAGATAGGCGCCGTTTGTGCTGTATTGCTGCTGATTTTTACCGGCTACAACGGCCTGTATGCGTGGGGGAAATTTATGTTAGTCCCGGCGGTATTAACCCAAGTGCCGTATTTACCCTGGGCCCAACCGCTGAGCTTAAACCGCCGCTTGCGCAAAATGGGTTTTACTCCTAAAACCCAACCTTATGAAACACCCCGCAAAGGCACGATCCAATATCCTTTACAACCGCTTTCTTGCCAAACGGAGCAAACCCCTAATATTTTGGTTATTTTGATAGATTCCTGGCGCAGTGATGCATTCACTGAGCAAGTGATGCCCAAGCTCTACCGCCAATATCAAAAGGCTAAAAACGTTTTTTATTTTACCGATCATTTCTCCGGCGGCAATGCCACCGAAGCGGGGGTATTCTCTTTTTTCTACTCAATGCCGTCTTCTTACGTGGCTTCTATTTCCGCATCCGAAACCCGCCCGGTACTTATGCAAGAAATGGACCGCTTGGGCTACCGCTTTGGTATTTATGCCAGCAGTCGGTTAGACAGCCCTCCCTTTAGCCGAAACGTGTTTGCCAAAATAGATAATTTACGCATCTCTTCCAAGGCGGACACCAAGTGGCAACGCGACCGGGAAGCCCAAGACGAATTTTTGGCCTTTTTAGATAAACAAGATAAAGACAAACCCTTTTTCGGTTTTCTCTTTTATGATGCTACACACGGCTCTGAGTTTGACCCGCAAGGCCCCGCGCCGTTTCAGCCATCGGCCGACGGAATCAATTATTTGACTTTGACTAAAAACACAGACCCGGCCCCTTATTTAAACCGCTATAAAAACTCGGCTTACTACATAGACGGATTATTGGACCAGGTTTTTAGTGAATTGCAAAAACGCGGCTTAATGGAAAACACCCTGATTGTTTTAACCGGGGACCATGGGCAAGAAATCAATGACACCCGCCAAAACTTTTGGGGACACAACAGCAATTTTGCCAAATACCAAACCCGCGTGCCGCTACTCATTTGGTGGCCCGGCAAAGAAGGGGCAGAAATGGCTTACCGCACGTCCCACTTTGACCTTGTGCCAACACTGATGAAACATATTTTCCATTGCAGTAACCCGCCGCGCGATTATAGCTTGGGGACCGATTTGTTAGACAATACTCCGCGCCCGTATAGCTTAATTACTAGCTACACCAACAAGGCCATTTTGCAAGGTGATACCATATCCGTACTTAACAATTACGGCTCTATGACCAGCTATAATGAAAATCTGCAACCCGTAGAAAACCCCGTTTCACCCCAGGTCATGGCCGAAGCACTCAAAGACTTTAGCCACTTCTACAAATGAGTTTAAAACAGCCGCTTATAACCTAAAAAAGCGGCTGTTTTTTCGTGGAAAAAAATGCTATATTGTTTTTGTTGTTTATTTTAAAAAAGGAGTATTCCGATGGAATTTTTAAGAACATATTACATTGACGTTATTAAAAACCACTATATAGATCTTTCCGGCCGTGCCACCCGCAAGCAGTATTGGCTTTTCTTCTTGGTGAACTTCTGTCTTTCCTTGGTATTGAGCCTTTTAGGAAACATTGACGGCTTTATCGGTACGTTATTTTGGTTGGTTTACGTTTTGTATTGCTTGGCCTTGATTTTACCGAGCTTAGGCATCGCCGCGCGCCGCTTGCATGATGCGGGCTTTTCGGCCTGGTGGTTGCTCTTGATTTTGTTGCCGTTCTTGGGTCCTATCGTCTTGCTCGTATTTTACGTATTGCCCAGCACCGGCCCTAACCGCTTTGACAAATAAGTTTAAGCGTTTTATACACCGCCCGAAAGGGCGGTTTTTTATGCCTAAATAATGCATAATTTTATATCATAAAGAATATACTTTAGGAGAGTTTTATGCCTGCTAGCGCCATTAGCCGTACACAAGCCGTTGAATTGCTAAAAAAATACAATCAAGAGCCGTTTCACTTATTGCATGCCGTTACGTTAGAAGCGGTGATGCGTTGGTTTGCCCAACATTTAAATTATGCCCACGAAGCGGATTTTTGGGCATTGTGCGGTCTGTTGCACGATATAGATTTTGAACAATATCCCGATGAGCATTGCCAAAAAGCACCCGAACTTTTGGCCGAAATAAATGCTGAAGATGCTTTGGTGCACGCCATTTGCTCGCACGCGTACGGATTGTGCAGTCAGGTAAAGCCCGAACACGAAATGGAAAAAGTACTCTTTGCCGTAGATGAACTGACCGGGCTTATCGGCGCGGCGGCGCGTATGCGGCCGTCTAAAAGCACCAAAGACATGGAGCTTAGCAGCTTAAAGAAAAAATTTAAAGATAAAAAATTTGCCGCCGGCTGTTCGCGCGATGTCATCAAACAAGGGGCCGAAATGCTGGGGTGGGAATTAGACCGCGTGCTAAGCCTTACCTTGCAAGCGTGCGCCGAAACGGAAGATTGGGTACAAGAACAGACAAAAACCCTTTCATAATAAAACCCGCCGAAAGGCGGGCTTTTTATAAATATTTTTCCACTTCTGCAAAAAACGCGGTGGCCTTTTGCTCAAAATAAAAGTCGCTCACGCCGTCGGTGTAAGCAGAAGGCTGTAAATTCACTTCAATAATGCGTGTGCCGTATTGTTTGGCCACCAAAGGCAAACTGCACGCCGGCATTACCTGCCCCGCCGTGCCCACAATAATCATCACATCGGCAGAAATAGCCATTGTTTCAGACTCACTATACACCCGCGGGTTAATGCCTTCTCCGTAAAATACAAAATCCGGCTTGAGCACGCCGCCGCATTTACAGACGGGGGGATTTTGCGTCAAATCCACTTGGGCGGTGTCATAGCGGCGCGCGCATTGAATGCAGTGCATTTGATGAATGGTGCCGTGAAATTCTTGCACGTTTTTACTGCCGGCCGCTTGATGAAGGCCGTCTATATTTTGGGTAATAACGCCCTGAAATTTTTTCGTTTTTTCCAATTGAGCGATTACTTCATGGGCCTTGTTGGGCCGGGCCTGGCCCATACAGGTAAAAAATATCTTTTTCATTTCTTCCCAACTTTTAGCGGGATTTTGATAAAAGAAATCTAACTCTATAAATTTGGGGTCGTATTTATTCCACAAACCGCCCGCACCCGTAAAAGGGGGAATACCGCTCTCTACCGAAACACCCGCCCCGGTAAATACCACGCCGCTTTGGGCGTTTTTAATCAGTTCTATTGCTTCTCTCATACTGCTATAATATAAAATATAAACGCACTATGAATGATTTAAAAGTAAAGGAAATTGTTACCAGAAGCTATATCAGCCCGTCTAAATTACCCGGGTATGATTATGTCATTAATCCGTATGTGGGGTGCGCCCATGCGTGCATATACTGCTATGCGGAATTTATGAAGCGCTTTAGCAATCACGACGAGCCTTGGGGCACGTTTACTGACGTAAAAGTGCGCAGTACTTGCGCCAAAATGGCAGATTTACGCCATCAACAGGTGTTTTTAAGCTCTGTAACAGATTGTTACAATCCTTTAGAAGCAAAATATCGCCTTACCCGCCGTCTGTTGGAGTACCTTCAATACAGCGGAGCTCATATTACCCTTTTAACCAAGTCCGATTTAGTCTTGCAAGATTTAGACCTTTTGACCAAAATCCCGGATATTCGGGTAGGTTTTTCCATTCAAAGTTTAGATGAAGAATTTTGCAAAAAGACAGAACCGAACGCACCAAGCGTATCCAGACGAATCAATGCACTTAAAACTTTGCATGAAAACAATATAAAAACATGGGTTCACATTTCGCCCATTTTTCCGCAACTGAGCGATTGGCAATCCGTCGTGCAAGCCACACGCGCGTATGCCGATAGCTTTTCGTTTGAAAATCTGAAATTACGCGCAGCTCCCTTGGCCAGGGTACTGCTTTACATTACCCAACACCAACCGCACTTAAAAGAGCTTTATCAGCAAATTTATGTGGCCAAAGAAGGGACCTATTGGAAAAACCTGCGCAAAGAAATACTGAAGTTCTGCAATGAACAGCAGTTGCGCGCCGAAGTGCACTTCTCAGAAGACGAAACACCCGAAAAATAATCCTTTTTTTACCTTGCCGTCCCCACATTCTTTTGATGTAGTAAAAGAAGGGGGGATTATGCTTAAACAATACGTTTATCATACTTTGCAGTTTAACCACCGCAGCAAAGTGGCCTATGCGCTCAACGGATTTATTATCTTGCTTATTTTGCTTAGTGTGCCGATGGACGTTTTGGAAAGTTTAAGAGTCGGCGGATTAAAGTGGCAAAAAATATTGCTCAATTTGGATTTGGCGATGAGCTTTGTTTTTGCCTTGGAATACCTTTTACGCCTGTGGAGTTGTACCGAAGACCCCGCCTACGCGCATCCGGTCAAAGGACGTCTGCGCTATATGCTCACCCCGCTGATGATCATAGATTTTTTGGCTATATCGCCCTTTTTCATTTTGGGAGCGGGATTTTTGAGAATGTTGCGCGTATTTCGTATTTTAATGCTTATGCGCTATACCAACGCCATACAGCTGATGAATAATGTCATCACCGAAAAAAAAGCCGAACTAATGATTTGCGGGGCGTTTATTTTGATGTTGTGGGTGTGGAGCTCTTTTATGATTTTCCGCGTGGAACACGCCGCCCAACCGCTGGTATTTAAAAACATTACCGATGCATTGTGGTGGTCTGTGGTTACGTTTACCACCATCGGCTACGGAAACATCTATCCGGTCACTTATATAGGCAAAGGCATTGCCGCCGTTACCATTGCTTTGGGGCTGGTATTATTTGCCATAACAACTGCCGTCTTAACAGCGGGCATCATTCAAGAAATGAAAAAATTTGAAGAAACAGGCCAAGACCCTAAAATTTAAAAGGGATTGTGTTGAATATTCCAATCTCCGTGAAATGAAGAACAAGTAGCTTTGCCTGCTTGGGTTTTCCAAGAGCAAGAATATTCTCTGTCTTTGGAGTTTGTCTTTAAGTGAAATGAAATTCTAAAATCTTCATTAGCCAAAGTTTTACCGGCTTGGTTAATATAAAAAAAGCAATTATAATTTCCACCATCAGACTCAAGACACCAATTAAGGCTATAAGTGAAGTTTTTTGTTGCAAACGTACTGCCGCTGCTGTTCCACGTACCTCCGCTCAACGTAATATCTCCATACTGCATCAGATCCCTAAAATCACTAGAATCCTCAAGAGGAACACCCCCTTGCAAAAAGTGCAAATCAAATGCTTTCTCTATGGCAGAAAGATTGGTCGCTATTTCGGTAGCTCTGGTTTTTAAAACAGCCGCATTATACTTCGGCAAAGCGACCGCCGATAAAATGCCGATAATCAACACCACAACCAATAATTCTATTAACGTAAACCCTTTTTTCATATATTTTCACCTCTGGAAATAGTTTAACAAAAACCCTTCTTACAAAGCAATGCCCGACCCAAAGGGCCGGGCATTGACTGGTGATAACACGAAGACAGACTACATCTTCACTACGCCCCGGGCAAATAAATAAAGCGCCGCAAAAGCACACAAGGCCAAGAGCCACATAAACACCATTTCGCCTTTGCCGCTAAATACGGCTTTGCCGTCTTGCTGTTGTTTGCGCGCCCATATAAAGACAGGGATCCCCAAGGCTAAGAAAATAACCGCCAAAAACAGGTATTTCAGCCCCGCCGCATAAACCAACCACAAGCCGTACAACGTGCCCGCCGTAGCCGTAAACAAAGCTGCCGCGCGGCCTTTTTTAGCCAAGAGAGCATATTCGCCGTCTTCGGTCAACTTCCATAAATACGCCGTACTGAATATATAGGCAGGCAAGACCATTACCCCGGTAATGGAAAGCATCGTATTCCAGGCATCATTGGAGAAATAAACCATCAAAATCGCCAACTGCATCAAAATACTTGTAACCCACAAAGACACCGACGGCGCGCCGTTTTTATTTTCGCGGGCAAACTGCTTGGGAAATGTGCCGTTTTGCGCCGCCGCTTGCGGAATTTCAGCTGTAATCATCGTCCAGGCAAGCCACGAAGAAAGCACCGCAATCAAAAGGCCGATATTCATCACCCACGCGCCCCAAGGGCCGACCACTTTTTCCAATACGCCTGCGGTGGACGGATTAGCCACAGCGGCAATTTCGGCTTGGGTTAAAAAGCCAAACGGCAATACGGAAAGACCGATATAAATAATCAAACACCCCATAAAGCCCAATAACGTAGCGCGGCTGACATCTTTTTGGCTTTTGGCGCGGTTAGACATCACCACCGCCCCTTCAATGCCGATAAAGGCCCACAGCGTTACCAACATGGTGCTTTTCAGCTGGGTGCCCAAACCGCCCAAACTCTTGCCGCTTTCGGCTATTTTACCCCAGAAATTATAGTCAAACTTATCTAAATGAAACGTGAAAAGCATGACGATAATAAACAACAAAAGAGGCACCAATTTACCGATCGTGCCGATGATGTTCATAATAGCGGCTTGGCGCACCCCGCGCAATACCACAAAATTAAACACCCAAATCAACACCGAGCCCCCGATAATGGACCATAAATTATTCCCGCCCTGAAAATAAGGGGGGAAAAAGTAATTCAAAGCGTCCATCGTAATCACGGCATAGCCCACATTGCCAAAAATTTGGCACAACCAATATCCCCAGCCGATCGTAAAGCCCGCATACGGCCCGAATCCTTCCCGCGCGTACATATAGATACCGGCGGTCAAATCCGGCTTTACGCGCGAAAGAATACTAAAGGTATTGG
Organism: Elusimicrobiaceae bacterium; assembly: GCA_017501565.1. Lineage (GTDB taxonomy): Bacteria > Elusimicrobiota > Elusimicrobia > Elusimicrobiales > Elusimicrobiaceae > Avelusimicrobium. The sequence goes on from JAFVWP010000124.1 coordinate 16,649, forward strand.
CGATAAAATAAATCCCGATACCGGTAATCACCCAGGCCAAAATAACAGCTCCGGCGCTGGCTCCGGCGGCCATATTTTGGGGGAGGGAGAATACCCCGCCCCCAACCATGGAACTGATCACAATACAGGCAAGTCCGATGACCCCCATTTTTTTAACCGCGTTTGCATTGGCGGCGTTGTGATTGTTTTCTCCCATAAAATCCCCCAAGTATCTTTTTAATCTACCGGACGAACCCCTTTAGCCGTAGCTAAAGGAGCGAACTTAAAGTTCAAAAAGCCTAAAGCCGTCAAACAATACGCAAAAGGCTGTGTAATGTTGATGTAGTTGTGCCACATTTGAAATTCGCTGTGTTTTTCTACGCCGCGAAGCTCCAATTCGTGATTTAACGATTTATTCAGCCACATGGCACAATGCCCGCGGGCAATCTCATCGTCAATTGGCGTGTCAAAATATTCCACATATTCAGCGGCCCAACCGCCGATAAGATTGCCTTTTTTATCTTTGCCCCAGCAAATACCTACCCCGGTGGCAATGGCTTTATGCTCACTCATATTGGCCCCGTTTCCGGCGATGATTACTTCCAATACGGCCCCATGCTTAAATTGGTCCACCACCGCATCTACGGGCACAATATTGTTGTAAAGCTCTTTAGGCAATACAGACGTATAAGGCACAATGTTGAAATTTTCTATTTTGGCCTGCGTTAAGGCAGAGTCATAACAGAACGTTTCAAACGGCTGTGGCGGAATTCCGTCGGTGGCCTGGCCGGCACCGCCTGTAATGAATGCTAATGTCGGGTATCTGGTACCCAATTGTAATTCTTCCATACTTTCCTCCTTTTACCCCACTTATTTTATTTTTACAGCATAATCGTAGTCCGCAAACTCGCTACGGTAGTAAACGAATTGCCGTTACCCGCAGCGGATTTGGGATAAAATTGAATGTCAGGCGTAATGGTAACCAATTTGCCGATGCCCCACACCCATTGAAGTTCTACCGCCATTTCATTGTTTTTAAATTCCGTAGGATAGGCCAAAGCCTTGCGGTCTGTGCGGTTGTAGGCTACGCCCAAAGTGATAGCATCATTGGCATTACGCTCCAACGGATTTACCAAAGTAGCCGCCAAGGCGAAAGAATTTTTAATAGGGGCAATATGCCCGTCCGAGCCATTGGCCCGCCCGGATAATACCCATTTTTCACCTAAATTTTGGCTGACATTGACGGACCAACCGCGCGAAATTTCATCTTGTTCCCTTACGGCCGGTTGATAGTAATACAAAAAGCTGTATTGCCCTTGGCCTAAGCCGTGAATCGTAGGTGTATAAGAAGCAGAGCCAAACCATGTATATCGGCCGTTAAAAGCGTCGTTTAAGCGAATATTTTGACCGCTGATATTTTGCGCGTCTTGCCAACCGGCGGCAAAAGTCCAATCACCCGGTGCCGCTTGCACATATCCGCCGAAACTTGCCCCCGGATAGGTGGAAGAAGCATTTTGCGCCATGGCAAAATTTAAAAGTGCGGTTTGTTGGTTATCCAAATAGTTACTTCCGTCAAAGTTATACAACGGAAATTGACCTGCCGTAAATGAGAGCCAATCCATGCTTCCCGGTAAGGTATGCGTATAGGAAAGCTGGGAGAAAATCTCTTCGTTGGCGGTATAATCGTTTTGCGCAGATACCAAACCCAAGCGGTCTTGCAAAGTACTGCCGCTTGCGCCCCAATAGCGGATTAAATTATAGTTGGCATTGATTTGGCCCGAGCCGAAAGAAGTATCTTTGAACACGTCCCACGTGATATACGGATAGTAATAGCCTTGAATGGACGTTTGTTTTCCGCCGGGTGCGCCGCGTTGCATCAGATAGCTAATATCTATGCCGTACTGAATGCCCGTTTCATCGGCTAAGTTTTGCTTAAACTGCAAATAATCTTGCCCGAAGGAATGCGTGCCGGGCTCATGCAGGGCTTGTTGTTGGGCCAAACGTCGGTGATGTTTGGCGGTGTGTTTTACAGACAGCTCTTGCGCTTGTGCGCCTAATGCACAAACACAAAAGAGAACAGCCCATAAGGGCTTTACTGCTTGTTGGATATTCATGCTTACCCCCGTAAATATGAGTTATTACTGCTGAAGATAAATTAATATTTAGCCGAAAGGCAAACAACCTTAAAAATAGGTTAGATGAAACGAAAAGAAAAAATCTCAGACGGAAAAAGGGGAAAAACTAATCCGTTTTTAGTAAGTACAAAAAGAAACCCCCGCTTGCGGCGGGGGATATTTTAGCCGTTCGGCAAATTCGGCGGTGGAGGCAATATATTTTCTGTTGGAGAATCAACTTCTCCGTCTGCAGAAAGATATTTTTTGTGCCCATCGTAGGCATAATCCATACTCTTTAAAGTACGGACATTTCTCTTGGTCATCGGGGCTTCATACACGTTCACAATCCGTTGCGCCACCGGTAAAAAGGAGCCTTTATTTTTATCAATATGCACCCGCGCAATGCGCATGGCTTCAAAGGCGGTGCCGACGGCGCTTTCCGCCTTGGCAAAATTGACCAAAAAGTCATTGAATTTATCCATTAACTTCAAAATATCTTCTTTCAGCTCTTCCATATATTCGTGCTGTTTGTCTATATCCCAAAGTTTAGACACCATTTTTAAGGTGCTGATTAAAGACGTGGCAGACACCAAGGCCACATTTTGTTGCCAGGCTTGGTTGAGCAAATCCGGCTCTTTGGAAACGGCGGACAGCAGGGCACTCTCGGGATAGACAAACATCAAGGTATAATCCGGCTGGATTTTTTCACCTGTATTTTTAAATTTTGTGTGATACTTTTTAGCGGAAAGCTGTTCAATGGTTTTTTGAATGTCCTTCACGTGCGCTTTGAGATGCTCTTCTTTCTTTTGCGGGTCTTGCTCATTATAATAGGCCAAATAGTGGTTAAATATCGTTTTGGCGTCCAATACCAGCCATCTGTCTCCCGGTAAGGCCAACTGAATATCCACGCGTTTGCCTTCTTCGCTGACTTGCTCAAAATAGTCCAGGCCTTCTTTCATTCCTGCGCTGTCCAACAGGCGTTTTAAGGCTTCTTCACCCCAACTGCCGCGGA
>JAFVWP010000125.1 GCA_017501565.1 Elusimicrobiaceae bacterium
GCGGTTGCGTGGATATTGTAAACCTGGAAGGATTACAAAAAAAGTTGGAAAGCGGTAAAAAATTAAAAGTAAAACTCGGTTGTGACCCGACAAGTGCAGACTTGCACTTAGGCCACAGCGTAGCGCTTTCTTTATTGCGCCGCTTTCAGGATTTAGGGCATACGGCCGTCTTGGTCATTGGGGATTTTACCGCCGCCGTAGGGGACCCGTCCGGCCGCGATTCCACCCGCCCGGTATTGGGACGCGAACAGATTTTAGAAAATGCCAAAACCTATACGGACCAAGCTTTCAAGGTGTTAGACCCCGCTAAAACGGAAATCCGTTTTAACAGCGAATGGTTGGACCCCTTTGTCAGCGGAAAAGAGCTTTTGCAAACCTTGCAAAAAGTAACCGTTGCGCAAGTTTTAGAACGCGACGACTTTAAAAAGCGTATGGCCGCGGGCAGCCCGATCAGCATGTTGGAAGTATTATACAGCTTATTTCAAGGGCAAGATTCGGTGGCACTTAAAGCCGATGTGGAGTTGGGCGGTACGGACCAAATTTTCAATTTACTCGTCGGCCGTCAATTACAAAAACAAAACGGACAAGAGCCGCAAGTAGCCATGACCATTCCTTTGCTCGTCGGTACCGATGGGGTAAAGAAAATGTCTAAGTCCTATGGCAATTACGTGGGTTTAAACGATGCCCCTAATGACATGTTCGGCAAGCTGATGTCTATTTCCGATGAATTAATGCTCAGCTATTACGAACTCTTAACCGCCGAAGATTTAACTGCCGTTAAAGCCTTGCACCCGATGGAAGCCAAAAAGCAGTTAGCCTCTTTGCTGACGGCGCGTTTCCATGGGCAAGATGCGGCGCAAGCGGCGCGTGAAAACTTTGAAAAGGTCTTTTCCAAAAAAGAAAACCCCGATGATATGCCCGTATTTAAACCGGAAGAAGGGGCTTTGCTGTCTGCCATTTTGTTCCAATCCGGTGCTGCCGCCAGCAAAAACAAAGCACGCGGGTTGATTGAGCAAGGTGCCGTCAGATTAAACGGCCAAAAAATCACCCAAGACGGACCTTTGTCTTTCCAAGACGGAGATGTCTTGCAAGCCGGCAAAAGAGCTTTCTTTAAACTTTCCCGTTAAGGAGCCTGTATGAATAAGCGCGTCATTATTTTTCTTACGCTGTTTTTGTTATGCATAGTGTCAGGCGTGCTGTTCATAAAGGTTCACTATTTCAGCAAAGGCACGCCTGTATTGTTTGAAATCAAGCCCGGCCAAACAGCGGGCCAAGTGGCTTATCAGCTCAAAGAAAAAGGCATTATCAAAAGCACTGCTTGGTTTAAATTAATGCTGCGCCTGTCTGCTTCGGCTAAAGATTTAAAAGCCGGCAAGTATGATTTGCGTACCAATATGCCGGGAGAATCGGTATTAAACTGCATTAAAAGCGGTACTTGTCTGCATTTGAGCAAGTTTACCACCTTAGAAGGGTGGCGCAGTGAAGAAATTGCTGAATTATTGGGGCAAGAAAACATCACCGACCCGCACGCATTCTTGGAAATTGTCCGCAAACGCCAATTGGAAGGGTATTTATTCCCTTCTACCTACCATTTTTCGGAAAATACCCCCGCATGGGCTGTAATAGATGCCATGGTCAACCAATACAACAGCCGCATCAAACCCTTGTTTAAGCAGTTCAAGACTGATCTGAGTGAAAAAGAGGTTCTCACTGTGGCCTCTATCGTGGAAAGAGAAGCGATTTTTCACGATGAAAGGCCCAAGATAGCGGCGGTCTATTTAAACCGCTTAAAAATAGGAAAACGCTTGGAAGCAGACCCTACCGTTCAATATGCCGTGGGGTTTAACTTCCGCGAAAACCGCTATTGGAAAAAGGGCCTTACCTATAAAGATTTACGTCATCCGTCCCCCTACAATACTTATCGCCACAACGGCTTGCCTCCGGGCCCGATTGCTAACCCGAGCTATGAGTCTGTTAAGGCTGTCTTAAACCCCGAGCCTAATTTTGAAGCTATTTATTTTGTGGCGGATAATACGGGCCGGCACGATTTCAGCAAAACCTATAATGAACATATTTTAAAGAAAAATAAATACCGCAAAAAGAAATAATCTATTACCGCCTAAAACCCCCGGGGGCTATTGGTACCGGGGGTTTTGTTTGAAGTAATATTTACAGAGCAAAAAAAGGCCCCCTTTCGGGAGCCTTTTTAATCTTTAGAGTCTTATTTTTGATACCACATTCTCCAACCGCCTTGGCCTTCTCTGTAAGAAGAGCACATCAAGTCATCAGCGGCTTTGAAGTCTTCTTGGTCCAAGAGTTTTACCCAAGAGGACGGCAGATGATATTGGTCTCTGTGGCCGTCTAAATGTTGTTTGTAAGTATCTACAAAGCTTCTGCACCAGGTATAATTCTCATCTTTATTGCAGTTTAAAGAGCAATAACCGCGGAATAAAGTATCGGCATCGTCTAATTTCAGGTAGAAAGAATGGTGCAATAAATAGGCCAAAATATCATCGTCTTGGGCATATTGGGTCGGCACGTTCAGCTCGTCTTTTTCTTCATTAGCCGAACAAATAAATTTTTTGTTAGCTAATCCGTAGTACATAAACTCTTTAACAGCGTCCAAGTTCGTGGTGGATACCACCGCACAGAAAAGCGGCAAACGGCCATAATCGGGCGTAGAAACCAATTCATGCGGCAATTTGGGGTTTCTTCTGTTGTTAAACAAAAGATCCCTAAAAAGCTCAGTTTCTTCGTTTCGGGCCGCTTCATAAATTTTTTGCGGCGTGGCGGCTAAAGCCACTTGGCGATGGTGGGTTTCTTCGGCCAAAGCCATAATGCGGCTGGTTTGCGTGTTAATGACGTTTTGCAAGCTGTCCGCCGTATGTTTCAATTTATGATTTCTTTGTTGCAGTTGGGCATTTTCTCTTTCAAGCTCTGTTCTGCTTTTGCGGTCTTTCGGGGCCGGGGCAGCTACTGCAGAAAGGGCCATCAACAGAGCCACCATGCAAATAAACATTTTTTTCATAATATAATCTCCTTACCCAAACACGCCCAATAAATTGCCGTGTTTTGGGTTACCTTACACTCATTAGTATAAATAAAACGGATTTGAAACGCAAGACCTAAATATTTTTTTTTGGACCTAGTTTCTTGTAGGCCAAAAGACCTATTAGAGCTTTTGAAGCGTTTGGGCGATCCGTTCAGAAGCCGTCATCGGATCGGGCAGATTGAGTTTTGCGTAGTTTTCCGTCATCGTAGTTAAAATACAATTATTGGCGGCATTTAAAATGCGGTCCATTAAGGTATAAAGCTCATTTTGAAGCGTGGAGCTTTCTTCCACCAAAGCCGCACAGCCTACGCTTTGCAAGATTTTGGCATTATAAAATTGGTGATTGGCGGCCGCGGTCGGTAAAGGCACCAGTAAGGCAGGTTTTTTGCAATAAATAAGCTCTGCCAATGTACCGGCCCCGCTGCGGCAGACCACCAAATCAGAAGCATGAATCAAATCATAAATTTCATTGGAATAAGGCAATACTTTTACGCGGCTGGTTTTTCCGTAGCGGTTGGTAATGGACTGATACCAACGCTCTCCGCTGATGTGAATAAATTGTATATCTTCATTTTCTGCTACCAGACGCTTGACCGCTTCAATTAAAGCCTGATTTAAGGCCTTGGCGCCTTGACTGCCGCCAAAAAGCAAAATGGTTTGATGCGCCGGGTTTAAGGATAAATCTTTTAATACTTTATTGCGGTTTACCTTTTCGGCAAATTCGGGGCGGATAGGGGTGCCCACCAACAGGCTATTGCGAATTTTTTTATGTACGGGCAAACCCAACATAAACAAATCCGTAAAATAGGAACAAGCCTTATTGGCTAAGCCGATTTTGGTATTAGAGTCATGCACGGCCGTCTTAATCCCTTTACAATGGGCCGTAAAAATCAGCGGAAAAGAAACATATCCCCCGGTGCCGACGGCTACGTCCGGCTTAAATTCATCTACAATACGGCGGGTTTGGCGCAAAGATTTAATCAGCTTTCCCAAGAAAACAAAGTATTTAAAAATATTAATCGTACGCGGTAAAGCGCAGAAATCTATTTCATAGAATTTCAGTTTATGGTCTTCCAATACGCGCGCGGCGGGATCGCCTTTGCGTACGATAAAGAGTACGCTGCAATCTTGTTTATTAAGCAAGCGTCCCAAGGAAAAGCCCGGATAAAAATGTCCGCCGGTGCCACCGGCCGCAATTAAAAAACGTTTATTCATTGTTATCGGTTCCTGTTTCTAAAATCCGTAAAATCTTCGTGCCTGGGGGCTTGGGCCTGCGCTTCCGTTCCGGCCATATTGATAATGATACCCATCATCACAAGTGTCATAATGACCGAAGACCCCCCATAAGAGAAGAAGGGCAACGCAATCCCTTTAGGGGGCAAAAGACCGATAGCCATACCCATATTAAAAAAGGCCTGCAAACAAATGGTCAGGGTAAGGCCGAAGATCGTCAGGCTGTGAAAGCTGTTTCGGGCCGCCCGGGCCAAACTGACCCCGCGTATGAGCAACCAACAAAACAAAGCCACCACACACAAAACCCCTATCAAACCTACTTCTTCACACATTATAGAAAAAATAAAGTCCGTGTGCGCTTCCGGTAAGTATTCCAACTTTAATTCGCTATTGCCCAATCCCTTGCCGAACCACCCGCCGGAGCCCACCGCCAAAAAAGACAGATGCAGTTGGTAACCCGTCGTAGAAGCGGTAGCTTCCGGGTCTAAAAACGAAAGCAAACGTTTTAATCGGTATCCGTAAAAAAGGAGCTGGTACAATAAAACCGGCACCGCCGCCAAACCTAAGAAAAACAAATGTTTCAAATTCGCCCCGGCTACAAACAACATAGCTATTAATACCGCCGCCATCAATAAAGGCGTGCCCAAATCGGGCGCCAGGCCGATTAATACAAAAGTAATGCCCGAAACGACCAAAGGCTTAGCTAACATTTTCCAATTTTTATTGAGTTTTCCTTGCACTTGCCCCAAATAATGAGCCACATATAACACCAAAGTTACCTTTGCAATTTCCGAAGGTTGCAGATTAAAGGGCCCCAAGTCTATCCAGCGGTGCACATTGGCAATAGGCTTAGTAAAAAGTACCGCTATTAAAAATCCCCAGGTAATATACATCAGCCAAATGGGGCTGAATGAGCGTTGTATTTTTACATAAAATTGCGACAAAAACAAAGCCGCCGCAACACCGATGGTATCAAACACAATCTGGCGGGTAAAATAGGACGAAGAATCAAAAGCCGAAGAAGAATACGTAAACACTAACCCGAAACAAATAAAGATAAATGTAATTAAAGCCAATTTTTGGTCCATAATAGGCGTCCACTCTTGCCGGGACGCGCCCCGTCCGGCAGAAGGCTGAAAAAAGGCCGTCTGTTTGGGTCTGAACGTATGCTTTTTAGCGGATTTTGAAAATAGTTTTTTCATAAATTTAACGTATCTTTAAAGAACCCAACGCCAATAACATCAGCATCGCGCCCATAATCCAAAAGCGCACAATCACTTTAGACTCCGGCACTCCGCACAATTCAAAGTGATGGTGAATCGGGGCCATTTTGAATAAACGTTTGCCATGGGTTAATTTAAAATAGCCCATTTGCAACATCACAGAAAGGGTTTCCAATACAAAAATACCGCCGGCAATCGGCAATAAAAGCTCTTGCTTTACACACAAGGCCGCCGTACCCAAAACGCCGCCTAAAAATAAAGAGCTGGTATCTCCCATAAACACACTGGCCGGGTAGGCATTAAACCATAAAAAGCCCAAACAGGCCCCCACCAAAGCCCCTAAGAAAATGGTAATTTCTCCGGCGCCGGGTACGTAGATAATTTTTAAATAATCGGCAAAGTTAATATTGCCCGCCAAATAGGCAAAAACCGCATAGGTCAACGCGGCAAATACCATACAGCCGGCGGCTAAGCCGTCCAAGCCGTCGGTTAAGTTGGTCGCATTAGAAGCACCGACAATGACCAACATAGAAAATGCAAAATAGAAAATAGACAAGTCAATAAATGCTTTGCTCATATAAGGGATTAACATAGACGTTGTATATTGTCCGTTGGGCGGGTTAAGCGCCAAATATCCCACTACCACCAAAGCCGTAAAGAGCTGAATGGTTAATTTTACCGAAGAAGAAATGCCTTCCGGGTTTTTCTTAACCAGCTTGGTATAGTCATCTAAAATACCGGCAAAGGCCAGGCTGATGGTTGTAAACAGCATAAGGCCGATATAAGCACTATCCAAACGTGCCCACAAAAAAACACTGATTAAAAGGCTGATTAAAATTAACAGCCCCCCCATAGTAGGCGTCCCATTTTTAGACAGGTGGGAAGCCGGGCCGTATTCGCGCTCTATTTGCTGGATTTTAAAGGAGCGTAATTTGGCTATCAAAGCCGGCCCCAACAGCAAAGAAAGCAGAAAAGACGTGACAATCGCCCCGCCGGTACGAAAGGTAATGTAATTGAAGATATTTAAAAAACTTACATCATCTTTAAAAAGTGCCAAATAATACAGCATAGATTATATCTCCTTGAGTAATGTTTCAAAATTCATACTGCGCGAAGCTTTCAGCAAGCACGTCCCACCGCGTTTTTGAAGTAATTCTTTCAAAACAGGGGTCCACTCTTGCGCATTAACGCCATAAAAGGTCTTAACGGAAGTGTCAGCCGCTAAAGCATCGGCGGCATATTTCATTTCCGGCCCGGCTAAAAAAGCGTAATCAATTTTATTATCCAACACCCAACGCGCAATTAAGCGGTGATAGTGTTTGGAGCTTTCCCCCAATTCTTTCATATCCCCCAAGACCGCAATGCGCGGGCTGGTGCCTTCTCTGCCCACAATTTCCAAAGCATTTTGCATGCTGGCGGGGTTGGCATTATAACAATCTAAAATAAATTGCGTTTGGTCGCGTTGGATGCGTTCCATGCGCATCGGCATCGGCGTAAAGCTAAGTAAGCCTTTTTTAATATCGTCCATAAAAAGCCCCAAAGCAATTGCTGCCGCACAGGCCGCCGCGGCATTTAATTTATCGTGGCGTTGCAGTTTTACGTCAAATACATAGGCGGTGTCTTTATAGGTAAATGTAAAATTTTCAGTTTCCAAAATATGCAAAGCCGCCGAAGACGAAAAACCGAAAGAAATGGCTTTGCCTTTATATTCTTGCAAGCGTGATAACATTACATCATCGGCATTATATACCAGCGTACCGCCCGGGGCTAAACAATCCACAATTTCCGTTTTCGTTTTATATACGCTTTCTAAATCTTTAAAAAATGCCAAATGTGCCGCAGATACATTGGTGATAACCGCCACGTCCGGCACGGCTAAAGATGCAATTTCGGCAATATCGCCCGGGTGGGACGCACCCAATTCAAAAACGCCGTATTCATGTTTGGGCTGAATTTCCAATAAAGAAAAAGGCACGCCGAATTGGTTATTAAAGTTTCCCATATTGGCGGCTGTTTCACCTGCCTGTTGGCAAATGGATTTAAGCATTTGTTTCGTGGTGCTTTTGCCGTTAGAGCCGGTAATAGCGGCCACTTTTAAAGTGCTGTTCAAGCGGTGGTATTTTGCTACTTCCTGTAAGGCTTTCAACGTGTTTTCCACTTCCAACACATCTGCTTTTTCCCCGGCAAAACCAGCCCCGCGGCCTGTTTCCGCCTCCACCAAAGAGGCCCCTTTGCCGATGACATCTTCTATAAATGCATGGGCATCATGTGTCTGGCCTTTAAGTGCCCAAAAACAATCCCCCTTGGCTATCACACGACTATCGGTTACAAAGGCTTGCACCTTGGCTTGCGGGTCTTTTGCGTATAATTTTCCCCCGGTAATGGCGGCTAGTTTGGCTAACGTCAAATTAAGTTTCATACTTTCTCCTTAAGATAAATCGTGCGGCTTATTTTTTTTTCGCATCGGCTTGCACTAATTTTTCCGGTTGATCCGGGGCAACGCCGTACATGGTTAAAAGCCCTTCGGCTACTTGTTTAAATATCGGCGCGGCCGCTGTCCCGCCGAATGTATATTTTTTCGGATTATCCAAAATAATTAAAATGGTAAAGCGCGGGTCTTTAATCGGGGTAAAACCACAAAAAGAAACCACGTGCAAACGTTTGGCATAGCCGCCTTCTTTGCTTACTTTTTCGGCGGTACCTGTCTTGCCCGCTACGCCGTAACCGGGGATTTGCGCTCTCTTGCCGGAGCCTTCCACCACTACATATTCTAAAATTTCTTTCATCTGCTCGGTGGTGCTTTCTTTCAGCACGCGGCGTATTTTTTGCGGTTTGGCTTTTTTATCCACCTTTCCGTTGGCATATTCAATGCGGTCCACCAAATGCGGTTGCATCAAATATCCCCCATTGGCAATGGCAGAATATGCACTGACCAATTGTATCGGCGTTAATAGCACCCCGTATCCGTACCCTTTGCTGGCTAAATCTACCTTTGTCCATTTGCTATAAGGGGCCACGGAACCTTTAGATTCCCCATTGAAGTTAATATCTGTTTTGGTGCCAAAACCAAAGGCCTTCATATAATAAAACAAATTTTTAGAGCCTAATTCCAGCGCGATTTTTCCGGCACCGATATTGGAAGAAAGCGCCATAATATCGGCAATGGAAAGTTCTTCTTCTTTGTGTTGTTTGTCTTGCAATACCACCCTGGGGGCTACTTCCCATTTGCGCCCGTCCATATCAATCATATCTTCGGTAGATACGGCGCCGGAATCCAATGCAGAAGCAATGGAAATGGTCTTAAAGGTAGAGCCCGGCTCATAGGCAAACTGAAAAGCCAAGGCTTGGCCGTCTTCACGCGGGGAAGAAGCCGCCGCCAAAATACGCCCGGTGCTGGGTTCTTGCACTACAATAATCCCCCGCTCCGGTTCATAGTCTTGCACCGCTTTATCCAATGCGGCTTCGGCATAATGTTGGGCCAAAGCATCTATGGTCAAATAAATGTTCCCGACAGATTTTTCTTCTTTCAGACTGCGGTCATAAATCACTTCTCCGCGGCGGGCCCGTTTGGCTCTGCGTTTGCTGATGTCTTGGCTCAGCTCATCGTTATACATCAGCTCCAAGCCCGAAAGGCCTTTATTTTTAGAGTTAGCTTCCCCCAAAATATCCAAAGCAGACGTCCCGTAAGGGTGAATACGCTCATATTCCGGGGTTAAGTCTAATCCCTGTCCTAAAGGTTTGCGTAACACTGAACGGATTTTCATATAAACATCGGGCTTTATTTTTTTGGCTACAAAAAAGAAATTGCCTTTTTCTTTCCATAATTTTTCAATTTCTCTTTTCGGCATGGGTAAATTTTCTGCCAAAAAAGAAATGGTGGCTTCTTTATCTTTTACATAGCGTTTGTTAATACCGCACGAATGGGTCCGTACAGACTCAGCCAAATAGTTTCCGTTGACGTCTAAAATTTGTCCGCGTAAGCGGTCTTCTTTCAAAAAGTTATAAATAGCGCGGTCGGCCTTATTGCTTAACTCATCATAAAGAAAGGTTTGCATATAAAAAAGCCGAATACCGATAGCCAAGGGCGGAATCAGACACAAAAAACCGCACAGCTTCATACGAGCCTTGGCATTAAATGCAAAAGGATTTTTTTTAGGTAACATACTAATCTTCCAATACGATTACTTTTTGCGGCGGAGTGCGGCGCAAGTGTAAATGCTCTTGGGCAAATTGGCTCACAATTTCCGGCCCGGCCAAGCGGGCATTTTCCAATTCCAAATATTGGTTACGCGCTTCTTTGACGGCTACTTCGGTCTGTAATTTGCCGATAGCCCGCCCGGAGCGGTTGATTTCAATGCGCATCATCACCACCCCAAAAGCAAATACAGCCACTAAAAATACAACAATAAATTTCATAATCTTTCTATCACCCGTAATTTGGCACTGCGGCTGCGGGAATTGGCACGCACTTCCTGATACGAAGGCGCGATAACGTGCTTATTTACCAATTTCCAAGCACCGCCGGCAGCCATTTCTTTAAAACGAAGTTTAACCAATCGGTCTTCCAAAGAATGAAAGGTAAGCACCGCCGCGCGACCGCCCGGCTTGATAATGCTTTGCAAGCTGTTTATCACCCGCTCCACACTGCCCAACTCGTCGTTAACGGCAATGCGCAAAGCCTGAAAAGTTTGCGTGGCAGGGTGGATTTTTCCGCGGCCGCGTACTATCTGTTCTACAATATTTTTAAGTGCAAAAGTAGTTTTAATCGGTCCTTGCCGTCGGGCAGCCATAATCCCCATGGCAATAGCATGGGCATTGCGGTCTTCGCCGTATTGGGTAATAATACGCTCTAAATCTGCCAGGCCCCATTCATTGACAATGCTTTCCGCTGTCAATGAAGCACTCAAATCAAAGCGCATATCCAAAGGCCCGTCTCTTAATAAGCTAAACCCGCGGGCAGGATTATCCAATTGATAAGAGCTAAGCCCTAAATCAAACAAAGCGCCGTCTGCGCCGTCAAATCCGTTTTGGCGCAATATTTCGCCCGCTTGGGTATAGGAGGCATGCACCGCCGTTAAACGTGCGTCTGCCACGCGTTCTTTGGCCATAGCTAAGGCTTCTTCATCTTTGTCAAAACCGAAAATCCGCGCTTGCGGGGCTAATCTGTCTAAGAAAAATTTAGTATGTCCGCCCAAGCCCAATGTTCCGTCCACATAAACACCGACAGGATTGGTTAACAACAGCGCGGCAATTTCCGGAGCTAAAATGGGAATATGGGTCCAAACCTGGCTCATCAAAAGCCTCCTTTATAGCCGTTGGTAGGCACTTTTTCAAGTTTAGGAATATACGTCTTTTGCGGGGCCGTTTTTGCTCTTTTCCGCGGTGCGGAAGAGCCCTTGGGAGCGACGGAAATCGTCTGCGTGGAAGAAATCACTTCCGGCGGCAAACGGCGTTTCGGCGTTTCTTCGCCCAAAAACATGTGGCCTTCTGCGTGTTGGCTTAAATCGTGCAACCAAACGTTTTGTAAAACGGATATTTTAGTAAAGGGCATACCATAAGCCCGGTACAAGGCCTGGTGCAACGGCGTGCCGTTTTTCAGCTCATTGCAAAAGCGGTAAAATTCATCGCGGCTGCGTTCATTAAGCAAGTAATCTACCAAGCTATATGCCTGTGTGTACCACAGCTCCGCTTGTTTGGTATTTAAAGCAGATAAATCTTCCGTCAAGACCATTTCGTCCAGCGGTATATAGCCCCCGCGCAAAATCCCCGCGATGTTTCTATCCACCCAATTCGGCTTTTGGTGCGTAGCATAAATTTGCATATATACGGCCATACCTTCCGAAAGCCACAACGGCGAAATAGCCGGCAAGAAATAGCCGTCAAAATATAAATGGGTCAACTCATGCACCGAAAGCGGATAAAAATCTTTCCCTTCAATGACATACATGGTATCAGCGCGTAAATCCGAAGCCGCGCCGGACCAGGCCGGGCGATTGGTAAAGCGCATATAACTATCTTGTTTACCAAACAGCATGACCAAAATTTTATTCGGTTTGGCTACCAACGTAAAGGGGGTCAAATCCAACATTAAATTTCCGTGAATGGTATCTAATACGGATTTTAATTTTTCCCCTACCGATTGATGTTCGCGGTAAATTAAATAATTAAACGTTTCTCCGGTTAAAAATCCGGGAGGAGGCGGCAGCCAACCGACCTTTTTCTCTGCTCCGCGCTCTGCGCGGAAATGGGCCGGAACGCCTTTTAAGACTTCCTTTCCTTCGTGCGCAACAGACTCTATTCTATCCAAACCGCTGATTAATTCATCAAACTGCTTTTGTAAGGCGGCTTTTTCCTGCGGGGTATCTACCGCCTGGTCTTGGAATAACTCGTCAAAAATATGCGGGTCAATTTCTCTTTTTTCCAAAGCATCTCTTTTGCCGTCTTTTTCAGAGGGTTTAACGGCTAGAACTTTGGAATAAACTTGCTTTACATCTATGTCAAAATGGCGCAAAACGGGCGGGGCGATCAAAATAGCGCCCAAGACCCATAACAAAATGGTAATTTGCTTAACAATATCCATTAATGCGCAAATACCGCCAAATAACGCACCTTTTCTTCACCGGGTAAAACATATTCTGCCGCGGTTTGCGTTGTAAGGCCTAAACCGGCTACCAATTCAGGCTTGGCATCGTTCGGTTGGCTTTGGTAAGGCAACACAAGCCCCCCCTGTTTTACACAGGGAGCCAACAAAGGCAAAATATCGTTAATTTGCCCCATGGCACGTTCCGTTACAAAATCAAAAGTTTCTATTTCTTTCTGCCCCAAACGCATGCAGTGAACGGAAACATTTTTCAGGCCTAATTTCAAAATGGCCCAATTCATAAAAGAGCGGCGTTTTTCTAAGCTTTCCACCAAATGTACTTGTGCTTGCGGCAAAGCCATAGCCATCGTCAGCCCGATATACCCCGCGCCGGAGCCCATATCCGCCACCGAATATCGGGTTTTGCCCTGTTGGCGGGCCCGGCCGTCAATAAAAGCCGCACCGGCCAAACCATCGCACAAATGACGGGTAAAAATTTCTTCTTTTCCCGCTACGCTGGTTAAATTTAAAAAATCTTTCTTCTGCCAAATTAAATCCGCATACAAGGCTAACTTTTCGCTCGCGTCCTGTGGCAAAGAAAGGCCTTGTTTAGCGGCAAAATCATGCAGTTTTTGTTGCATTTTTCAATCTCCGATAGCGTTCTATATGGATCGCTAACAGCTGAATATCTGCCGGAGTAACCCCCGGAATGCGCGAAGCTTGCCCCAACGTGCGCGGTTGGACTTCTTTTAATTTTTGGCGGCTTTCTATCAATAAACCCTTCACACCAGACGGGTCAAAGCCTTCGGGAATAATGATATTATCCACTTGGGCTAATTTTTCCGCATCTTTTTTACTGCGCTCATAGTAACCCGCATATTTTTGATGTACGTCCACATGAAAACGCACTTTTTCGGCCGTCCAGGGATATAAATCCGTTTCATCAATCTCATGTTTAGGGTTGGCCTTTAATAATTCTACTTGTTTTTGGTAATTTTCAAAGGCCTTTTTATATTTAGATGACAGCGTACCCAAAGCAAACCCGTGCGGACAAAGGCGCAAGTCGGCATTGTCATTTCTGAGCAAAATGCGGTATTCGGCGCGGGAAGTAAACATACGATAGGGCTCATTGACACCTTTGGTAACCAAATCATCAATCAATACACCGATATAGGCCTCATCTCTTCTTAAAATAAACGGCTCTAACCCTTGGGTTTTGCGTGCGGCATTAACTCCAGCAATAAAGCCTTGTCCGCCGGCTTCTTCATAGCCGGTGGTGCCGTTCATTTGGCCCGCGCAATATAAACCGGGTACTTTTTTACTTTCCAAGGAAGCAAACAATTCCATCGGGTCCGAAAAATCATATTCTACCGCATATCCGGCCCGCGTAATGGTGGCATTTTCCAATCCGGGCACCGAAGCAAGCAACGCGCGTTGCACATCTTCGGGCATACTGGTAGAAAAGCCTTGGATATAATATTCCTGTGTATTGTTTCCTTCCGGCTCTAAAAAGAGCGGGTGGGATTTTACTTCCGGAAATTTCTTTGTTTTATCTTCCACAGACGGACAATAACGCGGCCCTAACGCGGAAATATTGCCGCTATACATGGCAGAACGCTGGAAATTTTCCCGCAAGATTTTATCCGTAGCATCGGTGGTACGGGTGATATAACAGCTGAGAAATTTGCGTTTGGCTTGGCTTTGATAATCCGTAAAATACGAAATAGGCTGAAAGGGGTCATCGCTGGGTTGCAAGCGGAACTTAGAAAAATCTACCCCGCGCGCATTGATACGCATAGGAGTACCTGTCTTAAAACGGATAATGCTAAGCCCCAATTGCTTTAAGGACTTGGAAAGCTCATTGCTGGGCATATCGTTATAGCGCCCGCCGGGGAACATTTCTTCCCCGATATGAATGGTCCCCCCCAAAAAGGTACCCGTTGTCAAAACAATCGTTCGGGTATGATAAAACGTTTTGCGCAACGTCATCAGCCCGCATACGCCTTTATCGTCAGTAGCTATTTGGGTTGCTTCGTCCTGAATTATATCCAAATTGGGCTGAAGCTCCAGGGTATGTTTGAAATTAAATTGATAATCTTTTTTATCGCATTGTACGCGCGGTGAATGCACCGCCGGACCTTTGCCTGTGTTAAGCAAATGATAGTGTACGGCAGCAGAATCGGTAATCAACCCCATCGCACCGCCTAAAGCATCTATTTCACGCACGATTTGCCCTTTGGCAATACCGCCGATGGACGGATTGCAAGACATTTGGGCAATGGTATCTAAGTTTTGCGTCATGAGCAGGGTTTTAGCCCCTATCTTAGCCGCCGCCAGTGCCGCCTCACACCCGGCATGACCGCCGCCCACCACAATCACATCATATTTTTCTTTATACTCAAACATTTACTTACCCATGCAAAATTTTGAAAAAATAATCCCCAATACATCGTCGGGAGTAACATCACCGATCAAATCTTTCAACGCACGCAAGGCCGCGCGGATATGCTCGGCATACAGCTCCAGGCCTGTTTGGTAATTCATTTGCACCAAGGCGCTTTCCAACTCTGTTTGGGCATTGAGTACCGCTTCATATTGACGTAAATTGGAAATCATTACCCCGTCGGTATCTTGCACTGCGGGAGAAGAAACAAAAGCCAATATCGCCTTTTTTAATGCGTCCAAACCTTCTCCGGTTTTACAAGACACATACAAGGTCTGCTGTGCTTTGCCAACAAGGCCGCAAGCCCCTTGTAAGGCTTGATCGTTTTTATTAAGCACCA
The DNA here is from genome assembly GCA_017501565.1 of Elusimicrobiaceae bacterium. Classification (GTDB taxonomy): domain Bacteria; phylum Elusimicrobiota; class Elusimicrobia; order Elusimicrobiales; family Elusimicrobiaceae; genus Avelusimicrobium. Next base: position 14,872 of record JAFVWP010000125.1, read on the forward strand.
AAATAACCGGCTTGTTTTGCTTTTCTACATCGTCCCACAGGGCTTCTTCTTGCGGGGTCAGCTCCCGGCTTAAATCAGCCACAAACAATACTAAATCGGCTTTTTCCATGGCACGCAAACTGCGCTTCATACCTTCTTGCTCTGCCGGGTCTAAGGCATGTTCACGAATGCCGGCGGTGTCGGTTAAAATAATTTTTTGTCCGTCTAAATCCAGGGTTTCTTCTATCGTATCACGCGTAGTACCGCTTTGGTTGGCTACAATGGCTCTGTCAAAACCTACCAACGCATTGAGCAGGCTGGACTTGCCGCAATTGGGCGCACCGACAATAGCCGTTTTTAAACCTTCTTTAATAAAGCGGCCGACAGAAAAAGTATCGGCTAACTTAACCAAAGTATCCACTTGTGCTTGCAATACTTGTGCGGTATGGGCATGATTAAGCGGGGCCATTTCTTCATCTACATCGTCTAAACGCACTTCAATTTGGGCCAAAGTTTCCGCTAAAGCATCTTTAATTTGATTAAATTTTTCGCTCAATCTGCCGTCTAAAGATGAAATAGCCAAATCATGTGCCGCTTTATTTCCGGCAGAAATCAAATCACATAAACCTTGTGCTTCCAACAGGTCCATTTTGCCATTTAAAAAAGCGCGGTAAGAAAATTCCCCGCGTTGGGCGGGTACGGCTCCGCAAGCACATAAAATCTCCAACAGACGGCCACGGATATAAGAAGAGCCGTGTAAAGCAAACTCTACTACGTCTTCCCCGGTGAAACTGCGCGGAGCCGGAAAGTAAGTAACCAAGGCTTCGTCCAATACTTTTTCTCCGTCTTTAAGACGGCAAAAAACCTGTTCCCTGGGCGGGAACATTTTATCGGCCTTGGTAATTTGGCGCAAAATAGACAGGCTGTCCGGCCCGCTCAAGCGGACCAAAGCCACCGCACTTTGCCCATGGGCCGTAGCCGGGGCGACAATTGTTGTTTGCATAGATTATATTTTATAATTTTTAGCGTGCTTTTTGGGGGTCTTTTCCGTACGCACGCGCGAAAAGTGCCATTTATGCCAAAAAGGTAAAAAAATACCCCGCTTAATGGCGGGGTATTAAATGGATTTATTTTGTTTCTTCCGTGCTTACGCTGTCAAATAGCGGTCCGCAATCGGAAGGTGCCGGAGTCGGCTCCGCGTTAGCAACAGGCGCTTGTTCGCCGGCGGGTGCTTCAGGGGCCGGTTGTTCAAGAGTCGGCTCTACTACGACCGGTTCTTCTAACGTAACAGGCACTTCTTGCACCGCAACAGGTTCCGCTACAGGTTGTTCAACGGCAGACTCTTGGATTTGTTCTGCCACAGGTTCGGCCACGGCCACTTCGGTTGTTTCTTCGGTAGCTGTTACTTGGGGCATTTCTTGCACAACGGCGGAAGTTTCTTCTGCCACAGGAGCCATCGTTTCAGCGGGAGCTTGCGCTACTTGTTCTTCGGCCAGGGCTTGTTGCACCGGTTGGTCCGCCGGGCGCGGGCGCAAAGTTACTTTACGCCATTGGCCTTCCCCTTCGGAAAGAGTGATAACAAAGTCATTGTTTTCAGCGGCGCGGTGAATATAGCGGCGCAATTGGGCACTCATCGGGCGGAAGCGATAGACGCTGTATCCGTTTTTAATTTGGTTAATGCCGTATTCCAAATCTGCATTAATTTTATCTTCGGCTTTGCGCCAATAGTTTTGCGTATCGGCAATAACAGAGATGGGCTTGTCAAAATGGCGGCTTAAGCTGAGCGTAGCCAAATATTGCAAAGATTCCAATGTTTTCCCTTCTTTACCGATGACAATGGCCGGGTGGTCGCAATCAAACGTCAACAAAATGCGGTGTTGTTTTTCGTCCCACCAAGCATTTAAGTTTTCGGTCGTTACTCCCATGTGGGAAAGGACATTGTTTAAGAAATCTTTGGCTTCTTGCAGCGGAGCTTTCAAATATTCGGGCACTACCGCGTTTTGAATTTCCAAAGAAGGTAAAAGTTGCGCTTCATTGGTTTTCAACGCCTTATCTGCCGACAAACCGCGGCCGGCGCCGTAAGAGCGGCGTCCGCCACGTTTAATTTCGCGCACGCCTTCTTCGTGCTTGCGCCCGCGGCCGCCATGACGGCTATTGCGGGAAGAATGGCTTTTGCCGTTAGAGCGTTTTTTCTTGGGAACGTCCATATAAATTTGGGCATCTAAATTAGAGGATACCCAACGTTTTTGGCGCACTTCCACCACAGCAGGGCGGGCACCGATGCCCAAAAAACCCTTGCGCGGATTTTCCAAAACGGATACTTCCACCTGATCGCGGCGAAGGCCTAATTTTTTTAGTCCTTTTTCAATGGCCAAGGAAACGTCTTTTGCTTCTACTTTCACTTTATGCAACATAAAATAAGCTCCTATTTCGCGTTTGCGATTTTTTTATTAGCAATGGTTTGAATACCGAACGTAATCAAACTATTGGTCAACCAATACAGCACTAAACCCGAAGGGAAATTCATAAACATCAGGGTAAAAATCAAGGGCATGTATTTGAACATGGCCGCTTGGGTCGGGTCCATGCCGGCAGGCATACTGCTGCGCTGTTGAAAGAACATAACAGCCCCCATTAAAATGGGCAAGACATAATACGGATCTTTAGAAGACAAGTCCGTAATCCACCAAATAAATCCTGCCCCGTGCAAAGACCAAGACGTACGCAACGCATTGAATAATGCCAAGAAAATGGGCAGTTGAATCAACATCGGCAGACAACCCGACACAGGGTTGACCCCCTCTTTTTGATACAAAGCCATTAATTCCCGGTTGAAGGCTTGCGTATCCCCTTTATACTTTTCTTGTAAGCGTTTTTGTTGGGGTTGGATTTTTTTCATTTTCGCGCTGGATTTAAGAGACATCAATGTAAACTTAAATAAAAGCGCTTGTATCAAAATGGTCAGCATAATGATAGCTACGCCATAGTTGCCGGTCCACCCGTAGAAAGTTTCCAGCACATTGCGCGCTAAGCGGCCCAAAGCCCCAAAGAAACCAAACTCAATACTGCGGTTTAAGTAGTAGGGAAGTTTTTCTAAGGTTTGATAATCTTTCGGCCCAAAATAGAAATGGGATTTCAATTCTACCGAGGCCCCCGGTTGCAAAGTCATTTGCGGCACATCTATTTGCATTTGCGGACCTTTTACATCAGCCGTACCCATCAAGCCCCAAAGGCGTTTTTGGGTGGTGACCACTTCTTGTTTGGTATGCAAAGCACCCGCCGTCCAGCCTTGCGGAATCAAGACGCTTAAAAAGTAGCGGTTTTGCACACCGGCCCAAATCCAATCTTTGCCGGAAGCCGGAGAATCGTCCTTCGGGCCGTATTTGACCAATGTCGGATATTTTTTCCCCTCTTCTTGCGTTAAGTAGACGGCTTTGGATTCGCGTTCATTGTCTTTTAATTCGCTTTTGACCGTGGATATACCGGGCCCGAAATTAAAAGTAAAAGAAGGAACGCTCACTTCTTGTTTGTTTTGGTTGGTAAAGGTAATATTTACGTCGTTGATGCCGTTTTCATGAAAGCGGTACGTCTTTTGCATAGACACACCCGCTTCTAACTGCGTTTCAAACGTAATGGAGTCTTGCGTACGTTTGGTTTCGCGGAAATCGGCTTGCGGCAATGTATCAAAAAAACCCTCACCTTTATAAGGGGTTAAATCCACATCGCCCAATACATCTTTAAACAAATAGGTTTTGATACCCGCGCCCTTGGAAGTGAACGTAATCTGGGCAGACGGCGTTTGAAAGGAATACAACTCTTCCGGTAAGGAAGTCTTTTTAGCTTTCGCTACGGCGGAAGCGGTATCGGACAAGGCCAGCTCTTGCTGTGTTTTGGCCAAGGCCTCTTCAGCGGCTTTTTGCTCGGCTTGCATACGCGGCACTACCACAAATTGGTTATACCCCGTAAACAGCAGCATAAAAAACAACGCTGTCAACAAAAATTTTCTATCCATAAAAACCTCTGAAAATATAGCCGAAAAATCGGCTTGGCTTCTTTTCAGCAGGCCTTCAGCGTACGGAAAAGCGGGTTACGGGACGGGGTCGTATCCGCCCGCGTGAAAAGGGTGGCATTTGCTCAGCCGCACGGCCGAGAGCCACAACCCTTTACACACCCCATGTTTTGTTATTGCCTCTTTGGCATATTGGCTGCAAGTGGGTCTGAAACGGCACACCCCGCGCGGCCCCAAAAACGGCCGCACCAGCAGCATAAAAGCACTTAAAAAAAATAGCAATAAATTCTTGCCCTTCAGCGAATAGTTACTCATTTGGGCACCGCGGACTTTTCGTCCATTTCTCGGGCCTTCATCAATAATCCGGCCCGCTCACACAGGCCCAGCATGGCACTCTCTGCCGATGCGGCCGTGTCTAATATCTCGCTGTTGCGGGGACTAAATACATATCCGATCCCGCTTTGTAATCTTTCCCGGTTCAATCTGAAAGCTTCCCTTAGAAGCCGCTTCACGCGGTTACGAACAACCGCGGATCCTAACTTTCTAGAAACTACCAGCCCCATTTTTCTGTCGTTTTTTCCCAGGGGGGCAGGCTTCCACCATAACACAAGGCCGGGGCCTTGCACACGCTTGCCGTCGTGAATTATACTCTTAAAATCATTTTTAAGATGCAAACGGCAGCTTCTGGGGAAGCCCTGGGATGTCATATACTAGGCACGAATTAATTCGTGGCGGCCTTTGGCACGTCTGGCGCTAAGGACTTTCCGTCCGCCGGCGGTGGCCATGCGGGCGCGAAATCCAATGTGTTTAGCTCTTTTGGCTTTATTCGGTCTGTATGTAGGTAACATGCTTCTATTTATATGGGCGAAGGCAAAAAGACACCCCAGGCCCATACACTCCTGTTTATTAAGTTAAATTCTCCTTATCCGATGTACTACGCGGAAAAAAGGACCTTTATATTATAGCTTTTCACAAGCCAAAAAGTCCAATAAGATTTTTTTTCACCCTTTTTCGCGGGCAAAATACACAATTCGGCCTGAAATTTGCTACATTTATTATATGATATTTACAGACAGCGGGATTGTTCTTTTTCGGCAAGATTTCCGCGAAGCGGACCGAATTATTGCCTTATATACCCTAGAGCACGGGCGCATTCACTTACGTCTGCCCGGGGTCAACCATGCCAAAGGCAAGCTCAAAGCCTTTAGCGAGCCTTTTACCTGTGCCGATTACCGCATTTATACCCGCCGCGCCCATGTATTGGGCACCATTACCGGCGGCAAAATAAACCGCGTATTCCCCGCTATTCGCAGTGATTTGAAACGCCAAACCTTGGCCTTGCATTTCTGCGAGCTCATGATGCGTCTGACCCCCTTGCATCAACCCAGCCAAGAAAAATACCAATTGCTTTTACAAGCCTTAACCGAGTTGGAAACCTATGGGGTCAATACTTCTTTTTCTGCGGCTTTTACGTTGCGCTTAATGGCGGCGGCGGGGTTTGGTTTAGACCACCCTGTATTGCAAATTACTCCTGAATTTTGGGAAAAAATGCATTATGCCCCCTTTTCGGACTTGAGTTTTCAAGATCCGCAAGATTTACTTTCTCTGAGTAAATGTAACGAAGTTTGCCGCCGATTTTTAAATCAATACTTAACCTATCCGTTGCAAACCTTAAAATCTTTCGCTTTACCGGCAGAGCAGCTGGCCTACTATACCCAAAATACCTTTGCCCCCATAGCCACACAAGAAGAACCGGTCCCGGCGGAAGCACTTTAATTGCCCCTACATTTGCATTTTATCCCCTTTTTTTGGGAAAATATATATATGCAGAAAATTTTAACCCTTATATTATTTATACTTCTTTTTGCCTGTGGGCCCCTATCGGCGCAAAGGTGGGTATCTTATACCGATCAAAGAGATGTATATAGTATGGTTTTAAGATCTACTATTAAGTATTTGCCGTCCAACACTTCTTTTTTAGATGCGCAGACCCATTGGGAGAAAGAAAACACCGATAAGAAAAAACTTATTTTTCAAAACCCGACTCAATATTTTAATATCCAATCTGCTACACCGCCTTTGGCAGATAAAAAATTTTTTACCCGTTATGAGCACCTGTCCGCTGCGTTGGGGTCTAATTGGATATTTTGCAGTTATGCACTGACAGGAAAGGTAGATTTGACCGCACTCACCTACTCTCAAATGGAAAGTTTGGAACGCATTTTTTCTTTACGGACAAGTTTTAAAAGATTGAATTGGTATAAAGCGGAGCTGAAAGGAAGCGAAGTTTTTATCATTCAGGTAGATGAACAGATTTCCATACAAATCTTTCCGGAAATACGCGAACTGAAAATTATTTCCAACCATTAAAAAACCCGCAAACGCGGGTTTTTTTAATGTAAGATTTCTTCTATATCAGCAAAAATATCCCCCATAGACGGGTACACCTTGAAAGCATGGGCTTTTACAAAAGAGTTGGGCTGTTTTAAGTCCGGAATGACGATGGTACGGATTCCCGCGGAAATAGCAGCCGTAGCCCCGGCGATAGAATCTTCAAACGCCAAACATTCTTTTACTTCCGTTTGCAAATTTTGCGCACAACGCAAATATACTTCCGGGTCCGGCTTCGGGTGGGTTACCACATCGTTAGTTACAACCGATGTAAAGTAGTGGGCTATTTTATTTTTCTCCAATAATTTATCGGCCCATTTTTTGATGTTAGATGTAGCAATCCCCATTTTGAACCCTCTTTCATGGAAATATTGCAAGGTTTCCAAGGCCTTCGGGCGAAAAGGAATGGGATATTTTTCCATATATTCTTCAAAATTTCGGCAACAATCGTCGTGCAGTTTTTGCACATCTACGCTACGTCCGAAATAACTTTTCATCATCGGTGCCGCATCTATGGTGCTGACCCCGATACACATTTCAAAAAGCTCAAAAGTAAAATCCAAGCCCATTTCCTTGGCGGCGGCTTGGTAGCATTTAAAGTAAATCGGCTCGGTACTGAACAAAGTGCCGTCCATATCAAAAATTACGCTTTTAATCATAATTTTATTGTAGCAGTTATTTTGGAGTGCGCCAAACATATTTTTCACGCCGCGCTTTCCCCCAGGTTTGGTATAATTGTATATATGAAACAAGGAATGAACTTTCAAGACATTATTTCTTCTCTCAATGACTATTGGAAGAAGCAAGGCTGTATTTTAGTACAACCCTATGATATGGAAAAGGGTGCCGGGACGTTTAACCCCGCCACCGTTTTAGGTGCCTTAACCAAGACGCCCGTCAACCGCGCTTATGTGGAACCTTGCCGCCGCCCCGCCGACGGCCGCTACGGCGAAAACCCGAACCGCTTGGGTAAATATTATCAGTACCAGGTTATCATGAAGCCGGCCCCTGCCGACATTCAGCAAATCTATTTAAACTCTTTAAAAGCCATCGGTTTAGACCCGCAAGAGCATGATATTCGTTTTATTGAAGATGATTGGCAATCCCCCACGCTCGGCGCGTCCGGTGTAGGTTGGGAGATTTGGTTAGACGGCATGGAAATTACCCAATTTACGTATTTCCAAAATATGGCCGGCTACTCTTTAAACCCCATCACCGTGGAAATTACTTACGGATTGGAACGTATCGCTATGTACTGCCAAAAAGTGGACAATGTGTTTGATATTCGTTGGAACGACCAAGTAACCTATCGCGACGTTCACTACGAAAACGAACGCCAATTTTCCCACTACTATTTTGAACAATCCAACGTGGAACACTTGCGCCGTTATATTCAAGAAGCAGAAGAAGAATGCCACGCCTTATGTAAAAAAGGCCTGTATCTGCCGGCCTACGAATGTGCCATGCGTGTTTCGCATTATTTCAATATGTTGGAAGCACGCGGTGCCATTTCCGTATCGGACCGCACCAATATCATCACTAAAATACGCAACTTGGCCAAAGCCTGCGCCAAAGTATATGTAGAAAGCGTAGAACCCAAAGAAGAAAAGAAAGAGGAGGCTGCCCAATGAATAACGCCTTTTTAGAAATCGGTTGCGAGCATTTGCCCTCCCGTTTTGTAAAACCCGCCTTGAGCCAAATGGAAAATTTGGCTAAAACCTTGTTGGACGAAAAACGCATTGCCTATCAAAATGTCAGCGCGTTCGGCACTTACCGCCGTTTGTGCGTTATCATTGAAGGAATTGCCGATAAATCGGCCGATATTCAAAAAGAAGTCAAAGGCCCCCCCGCCAAGCTCTTAAAAGATGCCAACGGCGCCTTTACCCCCCAAAGTGCCGGCTTTGCACAAAGAAACGGCATCAAGCCCGAAGATTTAATTATTAAAGAAACCGAAAAAGGCCCCTTTATTTATGCGGATTTGCATATTAAGGGAGAAAAAACAGCCCATCTTTTACCGGAGATTTTTGTCGGTATTATTACCGGTATGGAATTTGCCAAAAATATGGTGTGGGAAGAAAGCGGCTTAAAATGGGGTCGCCCGATACGCAGTTTAATCGGTTTATACGGCAGTAAAGTGGTGCCGTTTGAAGTAGCGGGTGTTAAGTCCAACCGCTACACCTACCCCATTACTTCTTTCGGTCGCAAACCTATTCGCGTAGAAAAAGCCGACAAAGAAGCCTATGTGCAATTATTAAAATCCCAACCGCAGCCGATTTTGGTCCTGCCGCAAGACCGCCGCGAAGCCTTAATCCGCAGTGTGATGAGCGAAGCCAAAGCCCGCGGTTATCATGCGGATTTAGACCAAGATTTAATAGAAGAAACCATCTATTTCACCGAACACCCGGTAGCTGTTTGCGGCGATTTTGATTTAAAGTTTTTGACCTTACCCAAAGCATTCATCGGAACAATTTTCAAAACCCAACTTAAAATGTTCCCGGTGGTCAACGAAAGCAGCGAAATCCAGCCCTATTTTATCGCTGTCAGAGACGGCGTATCAAACAATCAAGACGAAGTCCGCAACGGATTTAAGAAAGTAATGTCTGCGCGTATGTCCGATGCCGTATTCTTCTATGAAAACGACAAAAAAGAAGGATTGGACCATTTCAAAAATAAACTTGCGGAAAGAACTTTCTTGGAAGGGTTGGGTAATTTATTGGAAAAATCCGACCGCACGCGCGAACTTGCCATGTGGATGTGCGACCGCTTAAATGAAAACGCCATCAAAGACAGCGTCACCTATGCCGCCGGATATGCGTATGCGGATTTGGCCAGCTCGGTCGTTTACGAGTTTCCCGAATTACAGGGGTATATGGGCGGACGTTATGCTGAATTGGAAGGACATAAAGAAGAAGCCCGCGCAATTGAACAGGTCTATTTCCCGCTTTCGTCCAACTCTGACTTGCCCGACACCTTAACGGGTGCATTGGTTTCTTTGGCGGGCAAATTGGACACTTTAGCCGGCAACTTTATCATCGGGCAAATCCCTACCGGCAGTGAAGACCCGTTTGCCTTGCGCCGCCAAGCGTTTGGCGCGGTACGCATTTTATTGGAAAGCGGCATCAACCTTTCCTTGCAAGAGTTGATTGAAAAAGCGCTGTCTTTATATAGCGGTAAAGAAACTGCCGAAGCCGAAAAAGCATTAAAAGACTTTTTCTATCAACGCTTGGCCCTGTTAATGCAACAACGCGGTCATCAGCCTACCAGCTTAAACGCGGTCAATCATTGGTACTCCATGCCGTTGGAAAACGTAGAAACGCTTATCCAAGTATTGGAAACCAACCGCCAAGGCGAATCTTTCGCCGCCGCGGCAGAAGCGGCCAAACGCGTGTGTAACATCTTGAAAAAAGCCGACATCACCACCGATAAAGTAGATGCTTCGCTATTTCAATTACCGGCTGAAAAGGAGCTATTTGATGCCGTGGAAAAAGCAGAAAGCATTGTGGCTTTATTTTCTGCCGGCTGTCAGAGCAAAACAGAATGCGAGAAAACATTATCCGTCTGTGCAACCTTTGCCCAACCTTTGGCAAAGTTTTTCGCCGATGTAATGGTAAACGCTGAAGATGTTTCCATTCGCCAAAACCGCTTGGCTTTGTTAGCCCGTGTGCGCAAAATATTAACGCAAGGCATGGCGGATATTACCAAGCTGTAAGTTTTTCTCTTCACCGAAAAACCCCGTTTTACGACGGGGTTTTTCTTTTTTAATTTCCCCCTTGATTTTTTATTTATTTCCCTTATACTAAGTAGTAAGTTAGTCCCGGGTCCGATGTAGTGCGGGGCTTGTATGACTGCTAGATGTGAGAGGTTGGACCGCTGTTGAGCTTCGTTTATGGGCGGATGTGAGAGCCGAAAACGAAGGTTGCAAGGAAGTGCCGTTGATGGTGGCCGCGGATAGAGTGTGTCTTCTGTGCGGCAGTTAGCGGTAGGGCTGTGCAGACGCGGCGGCAGTAGCGGAGGTTGATGTAATTGGTTCGGCCGATGCGAAGTGAGCGGTTGACGGGCATCCGAAGCGTAAATCGTCGGAGCTGACTAAAAAAGGAAGATGAAATGAACGAAACGAAGTGACCCCCCGATGGGATATCGGGGGGCCTTTTTGTGGGAAAATAAGTTTATTCGTCTAGCACACTCGGCGGCGGTAAAGCACCGCTTGTGTATGGGTCGGCATCGGAAGATGACGGCACCGCTTTTGCCCCTACATTTAATTCTTGCGCTTGAGCGCGGTCTAATTCTTCTTGGCTGGGGGGCAAATCTTCTTCTTGCGTTTGGGATTGGGTCGGGCTTTGCGGGGTCTGTTCCACCGCTAAGCCGCCTTCTTGTTCGCCGTCCGTTTCCGGTAAAGGGGTTAAACGCATTTCTTCATATTCTTCAAAGGCGGGCTCAAAATGTTGCTCTATCGGTTCTTCTTCCACCGGTTGGCTCTCCGGCACGGCTACGCGGGCGGGAGCCGCCTTTTGGGGACGGCTAACAGCTTGGTCCCCCCCATACGCACCCGAAGGGTTCCACCACGCCGGCGGTGTGCCCGCACAAGCCGTTAAAAAGATAAAAACAAACGGAAAACTTTTTTTCATAGTCTATTTCATCTCCATATAAATCATCCACGCAGAAACTAAGGTACCAAGACCGCCCAACACGGAAACAATATTTCCGCGGCAGCAAATAAAAAACATAGCCGGCAGTGCCGCCGCCAACATAAGCATTGTATCTTCAAACCCCAAGCCGTGATAATGGTTTACATGGGCGATGTAAGCCTTGATAAGGGCATGGCCTAACACAAGACCCAGCAAAGCCACCCAAGCCCCATACGCAGGAAAAGGCCTTAATAAAAAATACCCGGCTATTATGGAAAGGAACAAACAAATCCCCCCTATAAAGCGGGGCTCTGCAATCATAGAATCAAAGAAAATAGAAATCAACATCAAAATTCCAAAACCCCCTATCGCGATAAATGCCACAAAGCGCGATGCAAAAGGAATGGTCGGCAAACCGAAGATAAGCACCGCCGCGCTAAAAGCAAGCCAATTGGCAAAGGCGCCCCATAGCCTAAGTATCCCGTCAAAAAAGCAAAGCAGAAAATAGATACATATTGCGCCCACGGAGCCAATTGGGCAAACATCGCTACATTATATGTGGGCAATAACCACAACGCAAAACTTGCCAGAGCTAAAAGAATAGCCAGCGGAATTAATCGGGTCAAATAAGAAAAACCAATCATAATCCATTCCATTTTTTCACCTCATTTATTCAGATAATTTACGGCTTAAAACAGCCGCTTTATACAAAGCACCCGCGCGGTAACTGCTACGCACTAAAGGTCCGCACGCGGCCCCTAAAAACCCGATAGAAAGTGCATATTCTTCCCACATTTTATATTCTTGCGGTTCGGGATAGCGAAGCACCGGGTGATGCTCTTTGGACGGGGCTAAATATTGTCCGATGGTCAGCAAATCCACCCCGCTATTGCGCAAATCTTGCAAAGTGGCTTTCACTTGATCCTGTGTTTCCCCCAGGCCCAACATCAGGCCGGACTTGGTAAAAATATGCGGTGCCACTTTTTTGGAATGGGCCAACAAATCCAAAGAGCGTTTATAATCTGCCCCCACTCTTACGCGCTCATACAACGCGGGCGTAGTTTCTATATTATGCGCCAAGACGGACGGACCGGCCTGTAATACTTTTTCTAAACTTTCTTTTTTACCACAAAAATCAGGCACCAAAGGCTCGGTTTTTACCTGGGGAGTCAACGCATAAATAGCACCGATCACACGCGCAAAGTGTTCTGCTCCGCCGTCGGATAAATCGTCGCGCGTAGGGGAGGTAAGCACCGCATAAGCAATTCCCCATTCTTCAACCGCCTTAGCCACTTGCTCCGGTTCGTTTTCATCAGGCGGCAATGGGGTCTGTTTGGTTACGGCACAAAATTTGCAGCCGCGCGTACAAATACCGCCCAAAATCATAAAAGTAGCATCACCGCAGTTAAAACATTCGCCGCGGTTGGGGCAACGCGCTTCCACGCATACACTATGCAAAGCACGTCTGTCTAACGAGCTTTGGGCCGCCAAAGCACGCTGCGTACGAAGCGCGGCCTTGTTTTTACCGACCATTTCTTTTAACCATTGCGGAATTCGTGCTGTCATATTGATATAATTATAGTAAATATGAAGAAAATCTTTTTTTCCTTTTTACTGATTTTAGGCTCTGCTCTTTTACAGGCGCAAGAAGCCCCCGCTATCCTTCCTACGCTTGAGCAAGCGGCGGAACAATATTTTTCCGGGCAACCCCAAAAATCCCTGGAAAGCTATATTCAAATTTCTAAACAAACCAAAGAAAGAGATTCGTTTTTAAACGCGGCCTACATTGCCTTAGAGCAAGGCACCCCCAAACAAGCCGTAGATATTATGGACGCGGCCTACCGCCTTTATCCTGCCGACGCGGATGTGATAGAATTTTTGGCAGAAGCCTATTTGGCAGACGGACAATATGAAAATGCCGAAAAATTCTTTTCCCTTTTAGACGGCGGCGGAGAACGCTCCGAATTTTTATTGGTCCAATTGGCCCGCGCTCAGCTGGGTATGGGAGAGCACAAGCTAGCCAAGCACAATTTGCAAAGAGCCGCCGCAGGAAAAAATCACACTTCTTTATCCAATTTTCTCTTGGGTCAAGCCTTTGAAAAAGAAAAGGATTGGGCGCAAGCCGCCGCCGCTTATGAAAAAGCCGTCAAATATGACCACCAATTTACCGAAGCCCGCTACGCCTGGGCGCAAACATTGGAAAAAGCCAAAGACTATAACGAAGCCTACCGCCAATACCGCATTCTTCGTTCGGCCAGCCCCAAAAATGCCGTTTACAATGCCGCTCTGACCCGCTTGAAACCTAAATTAACCAAAAAAGAAAAAGAATTACAGGCCCATAAAGAACGTCAAACGCATACCATCGTTAAACCGGTGGTTTCCCTGGAAGGCCCACTCCAGCAAGTGCGCGTGGCTATCGGCACCACCGGCAGCGGACGCCCCGCCGCACGTACAAAATTGGTTTTTACGCCGTCCCATCCGTTTACGATTACCCTAAAATCCAACGGCAAAACCTTGGCTATCGGAAAAGCCAAACAGACATGGAGAGTAGAGCTTAGCAAAGGCAAAGCCGTTTTATATTCCCCTAAAGGAAAAAAATATCCTTTCAAGGGAACGATTGTTATTTCTCCCAAGGCGCCGTCTTCTTCAGAAGGGTCCACCATTTTGGTAGAAAAAGTAATGAGCGGGGCCGGTATGACCTGGGCCAGTGTAGATGACAAAGAATACCGCGGAAAATTGGAAATCAAACACGACTCCAAAAGAGCCACTTTACTCGCTATTAACATTGTCAATATTGAAGAATATTTAATGGGAGTGATGTCTTCGGAAATGCCGTCCAAATTCCCGATGAATGCTTTGCGGGCACAAGCGGTTTTGGCACGCACCTATGCCATGAAACATTTAGGCAAACACAAAGCCTACGGATATGATTTGTGCGACACGCAAAACTGCCAAGTATATGGCGGCGTAACAGCCGAAAGCGAAACCGGAAATGCCGCCGTAGAGTCCACGATGGGGCAAGTATTGCTTTATAAAAATAAACCTATTGAAAGCGTATTTTCCGCCAATGCCGGCGGTTTTACGCAAAGTGCCAAAGAAGCCGGGTGGTTTGCCACGCCTTATTTAAACCCGGTGTCGGATTACCAAGATTTTGATTTTGAAAAACTGCAACCCTATCAATTCAAAAATTTATTGCAACATCCCCACCAAGCATACAGCTTGTATGACAAAAATGTCAGTCGGGCCGCTTATCGTTGGGCGCGGGTCGTGGACGCAAAAGAATTACAAAAAATCATCAAACGCAAAAAAGACATAGGTGCTATTAAAGCCATTGTTCCGCAAAAACGCGGCCGCTCGGGTTATGTTACCCAAGTATTGGTCAAAGGCAGCAAAGGCAGTGTCACCCTTAAAAAAGAAAATGTAATCCGCAATAATTTATGCCCCGGTATGTTGCGCAGCAGTTATTTTATTGTGGTACCTAATTATGAAGACCGCCAATTGAAAAACTTTGTTTTCTACGGCGGCGGTTGGGGGCATGGGGTGGGCTTTTGCCAAACGGGTGCGGCCGGACGCGCCGAAGCGGGGCAAGACTACTCCCAAATTCTGCAACATTATTTCCCGCAAACAGATTTAACGGATACCCGAAAAGAATAAAAACCAAATAAAAATCCCTACCGCTTGGTAGGGATTTTTTTGTAAAGAAACATGGGGACACATTCGTTTATTTTTTACCTTGGCCCGACAAAGACACCACCACCGATAAAGCATTGTTAAGTTGTTTGTTGGTATCTTCTTCTATTTGTTTTTGGCGGGCCGCTATTTGTGCTTCACTCAAGCCTGTTTCCTGTGCCAAGGCGGTTACGCGGCGGTCCATATCATCAAAAATAGCGCGCATTTTTTTTCTAAAAATTTCCTTATGTTCAGCCGGAAGATTAGCTACTTGCGGCATAGACATAATGCTTTGTTCATTCGCCGCACGTTGTCTGGCCACCGATTCTGCGGCTTCAGCCCGTCTTTTTTCTTCTTTTTGCGCAAATAAATCTTCTTGTTTTTGCTCTAATTGGCTTAAGGTAATTTCCCCATTTCGGGCTTGCTCCACCCAAGTTTCTACTTGTGCGGCGGCATCTGCGCCGTAAGCATCGGCAATCTGGGCAAAATATTCTTCCTGTCTGCGCTGATCTTCCACTTGTTGGGCAGAGAGCGGAATTTCTATGTTCGCCAAAGCCCGATTGGCTTTTTCGTAAAGGCGCGTAGATTGGATTTGATATTCTTCCTGAGTAGAAGAATTTTTTGCCGCCAGCAACATTTCTTCCGTCAAATTATCTAATACGGCTTGGGCATCTTTTTTCCAGGATTCTCTTTGAGCCGGGTCTAAAGAAGAAAAATTCTCTGAGGCTAAAATTTCATTCAAATAGGCCGCATTGCTTTGATTGATGCTCGCGCGCAATTTTTCCATTTCGGTTTCGCTGGCACCGGATACTTTTTCCTGTGTAATACTTTGATTACTTTCGGCGGCTTTATTCAATAAAGATTTGGTCACATCTTCATTGATTTTTTGCAATGCAGCTTCCGGATTTTTGAAAGTTGGATTTTTTTCCTTGACCACCGCTAAAAGCTTATCTTGCAAATCACTTTCCGCCTTGGAAAGAGCCGCTATGGTTTCATCTTCGGTAGAGCCTAATTTAAAAGAGCTGTCCAAAACCGATTGAATGTATTGGTCAAAATTCGGCAAGGCGGCCGCGGCAGTTTCCGGATTGAACTCTGTGGTCAGTTTTTCCAAATAAGCATTTTTATAGGTTTGCAAATCCAGATTCATTTGTTCGCGTGCTTCTTGCAAATCCAGCGCGGCCAATTCATTTTGGTACTTTTCTTTAATAGCGGCGGCGGCCGCTTGTTTTTCTTCGTCCGTACCGGGCCCGCTTAAAGCTTTTTTCATATCCTGGGCATAATTTCTCATAATGGTGCGGCTACGGCGTCCGGCACGCTTTCCGTAGTTTTTTTCCATTTGCTCTACAATGCCCGGCGTGGCAGATTCAATTGCTTGTACGGCTTCTTCGGCATTAATGGCGGGCTTGGCAGCAGAGCCGGATTTTCCTTTCCCCCCCACACTGCCGGTGGTAGATTTTCCGGCTTTTTTCAAATATTTTTCAATATTCTGCTGGCGTTTGCTTTTCACCGGAGCCGCCATACCTACGGCAGACTCTATGGCCTTGGAAAGATTATCTAACAAAGCGGCTGTTTTTTTCGTTTGTTCCTTTTGTTTTTTCGTTTGCGGATAATAAGAAGATAAAATTTTATCTGCCAAACTTGACTGCGTGTTGGTTTGTTTTTTATCGGTTTGGGTAGCAACTGCTGTGTTGGCTCCGGTGGCAGTAAGGGGCGGCACTACTCTTTTTGGCAAACGATTTGCCCCGCCATAGGCTTCTGTTTCCCCGCTGTAAGCTCCGGGCGTTTGGCCTGTCGGTTCCTGCGCTGTTTGCTTAGGGGCGGCCGCTTGGGCGCCGTCCTGGGCCTTAGCCGCGGCGCGGGTTTTGTCTTGGGGAGTTGAAATCGCGGCGGTAGGGCGGTGGGGCCCTTTTTTCCCAGGCATAAAACGATCGTATTTGGAAGGCATAAAAGAGCCGGACGGCTTGGCTTGTTGGGGTTGCAAATGGCGCGGACGATAGGGCTTGTCGTCTAACATCGTTGTAAAATCATAATCGGATTCTTCCACTTGCGGCATATCCTGATAAACAGGAAAGCGGGCCAGCGGTTGATCTTGTTTTTGGGAGGTGGCACGCCAAACATTAATAGATACTCCCGTCAAACAAACGGCTACAAAAATCAGCCCTAACATAACGGCACTTTTATTTTGATTCATAATTTTCCTTTTTAACGCGCTAAAGATACCAAATACTCAGGCGGGCGTTGGGTACGTTGTTTTAATTCGGCATTCCATTGCTGTTGTAAACTGAGCAAGGTTTGTCCGTAATGCTCATTCAAGCGGTTTAAAGCTGTTTTCTTTTGGCTTAAACGTGTATTTTCCCGCAAGGTCTGTCCGCATTCGGTTAAAAGTTGATTAAACACTTTGCGGGCTTGCAAGACGGCATCTTTTCCGTACAATATTTCAATTTGTTTTTCCAAGGTTTGGTGGGTGGTAATCATATCCGCCCGCATGGAAGTAATCAAATCTTCAGGCGTTATCCCCAAAGGGTCGCCCTTTTCTTCACAAATTTGCAAAATTTCTTTTTCCCCGTTTTGGGCAATCAAGGAAATCTTTTCATCTAAAACTTTATCATCTTTGGCACTTGCCATGGCATAAATATAATCTTCAATACTGCGCTGTAACACTGCGCGGCTTTCCTGTACGGCGGTTTGGCCGTGGTAAAGCTCTATGCGGGTTAAAATATCTTCCGCGCGGCGGTTTAAACGTTGTTGGGTTTTATCTAACATTTCTTGGGCCGGGGGCAGACGTCCGGCATTTTTTTGATTATCTAATAAACCGCGCACTTCATCGGTTTGGGCTTGTAAAATTGTTTGGATATGTTGCCCCAACTCTTCTGCCGCAGAATTTTTGCGGGCCGCTTCTTGAACCTGTGAAACATATTTATTCATCGTATCAGCCAATTTATCGGCCATTTTTTGCCCATGCGTTTCTTGCAAACGGCGCTCCAAGATTTGGCGGTTGCGGGTCAAAAGCGCTGTTAAAAAACCTGCTTCCAGGTTTTGGCTGTTTTGGGTAAGGCTGGATACATTGATAGGGGCTTTCCATGGAAGTGGGGCGGCTCTTTCTTGTTGGATTCGGTTGACTTCTTGCCCCTTTTGCACATATTTCTCTATATTTGCCTCTCTTTCCGTCTTGGCAGAAATCCCGTCATCGGGGCGTTGGCAAGCACAGAAAAAACCGGCTACAAATAAAAGAAAAAGAAAACTATTCTTACGCATAAAACCTCCGGGTGTTTTTTATATTATGACTTAAATTGTTCTATCGTGCAAGTGGCTTGAGACTCGTTTGTTAACCTTGCTTTCAGTCCGCCTGTTTTTTGGATAGAAAACCCCCGCCAAAACAGGCGGGGGTTAGCAATTATTTTTTAGTGATTTCTATCCCCAGGTCTTTAAGCTGTTGCTCATCTACCACATTCGGCGATTCCGTCAGCGGACAAACCGCTTGGGTCGTTTTGGGGAAAGCGATAACTTCACGAATGGACTCTTCCCCACATAACAACGCCGTTACGCGGTCTAACCCGATTCCGATACCGCCATGCGGAGGGGCTCCGTATTGCAGGGCATTTAAAAGCATACCAAAACGGCGGGCCGCTTCTTCCTTGGGGTGTTTCATTAAGGCTAAAATGCGCTCTTGCACATCGCGGCGGCAGTTGCGCACCGAACCGGAAGCCAATTCATTGCCGTTAAGCACCATATCAAACTGATAGGAGCGCACGGCACCGGGGTCCGTTTCCAATTTATCCAAATCTTCTTCATGCGGAGCGGTAAACGGATTATGCGCCGCGTCCCAGCGGTCTTCTTCGGGAATATATTCCAACAACGGAAAATCGGTAATCCAGGCAAAGGCCCAATCCGTAACCGGGGTTTGATTTTTTACCAATTCTTTGCGTAAAGCCCCCATAAAAGATTGGCAAGTGCGCCGTTGCACATCGCTCCCTACCAAAATAATATCTCCGTCTTGGGCATTTACAGCCGCTTGCAAGGCGGTTAATTCTTCTTGGGTAAAAAATTTGGCGGTGGGGCTTTCTATTTGGCCTTCTTTTACTTTCAGCCACACCAAGCCTTTCGCGCCGTTCTTTTTCACCAAATCCGTCAATTTATCAATTTGTCCGCGGGACAAAGTTGCCCCGCCTTGACCGCGCACCGCATAAATGGCCCCTTTGGCAGCCAATACATCGGCAAATACTTTAAAACCGGTCTTGGCAAAAACATCGTCCACATTTTTTGATTTGCAAATCATAGCGCAAGTCCGGCTTATCGGAGCCGTACAGGTCCATGGCGGTATGGAACGGAATTTTCGGGAACGGAGTTTTCAACTCTTTTCCGGCTGTTTTGAAAATCTCTTTCATCAACCCTTCTACAATTTCATGAATATCTTCAATGGTCACGAAAGACATTTCCATATCAATTTGGGTATGCTCGGGTTGGCGGTCGGCACGCAAATCTTCGTCGCGGAAACAGCGGGCCAATTGGAAATAGCGGTCCACTCCGCTGGCCATTAAGGTTTGTTTGAACATTTGCGGGCTTTGCGGCAAAGCATAAAACTGCCCATGATGCACCCGGGACGGCACCAAATAATCGCGCGCCCCTTCGGGAGTGGAACGGGTCAACACCGGGGTTTCTACTTCCAAAAATCCGGCTCCGTCCAAATAACGGCGGGCCGCTTGGGCGATGCGGTGGCGCATGGTCAAGTTGCGCACCATGACCGGGTTGCGCAAATCCAAATAGCGGTATTTCATACGGGTTTCTTCGCTGGCTTCGCGGGATTTTTCCACGTCAAACGGCAAAGGAACGGACGTATTTAAAAGTTTTAAGTTTTCTACGGAAATTTCTATTTCACCCGTAGGGATATTTTTATTAACGGCCCCTTCAATACGGCGTTTGACTTCGCCGGTAATTTCCACCACGTATTCATTGCGCAACGTGGAAGCCAACTCAAAAAACGGACTTTCCGGTCCGACTACCACCTGCACCAAACCGCTGCGGTCGCGCAAGTCAATAAACAATACGCCGCCATGATTGCGGTAGCTGTTTACCCAACCGCACAAAGTTTGTTTAGAGCCGATATGAGCGGCATTTAAACAGCCGCAATAAGATGTTCTTTTCATACGAGTTTTTTAACCTCTTCTACAATGCCAGCCAACGAGATTTGCTTTTGCTCTCCGCTGGTTAAATCTTTGCAAGTAATTTCTTGCTTTGCCATTTCATCTTCGCCCAAAATTAAAGCATACGCAGCCCCGCAGCGGTTGGCCTGTTTCATTTGCCCTTTGACGTTTTTATCAAACAGCCCGCCTTCGGTGCGTACACCTGCGGCGCGCAAGTCTTGCATTAAATTAAAAGCCGTTTCGTTACATTCTTTGCCTAAAGAAACCACATAGACCACCGGTTCTTTGACAAAAGGCACTTCCCCGCGCGAGGCAATCACGCGTTCTACCCCCATTGCCCAACCGACGGCGGGAGTGGCCGGACCGCCCATACTTTTGATAAGTCCGTCGTAACGTCCGCCCGCCGCAATGGCGTTTTGGGACGTATCCCCGGCTTGAAATTCAAAAACGGTGCGGCTGTAATAGTCCAGCCCGCGCACCAACATCGGGTCCACAATAAAATCTATTTTTCCTTTCAGCAATCGTTGCACTTCGTCAAAGTGTGCTTGGCATTCGGGGCATAACGCCATGGTAGGCACTTTGCCTGTAAAACGGGCTCCGTCCACTTTGCAATCCAATACACGCAAGGGATTTTTTTCCAAACGTGTTTGGCAATTTTGGCACAAAGTATCTTTTTCTTGGGATAAAAAGTCAATCAATGCCTGTCTGTAAAGCGGACGGCATTTATCGCAACCCAAGCTGTTAATTTTTACGGAATAATTTTTTGCACCGAAAGAAGAAACAATGTCTTTAAGCATCAAAATCATTTCTGCATCGGCCGCCGGGGCAGAATTGCCGATAGATTCGGCACCGATTTGTTCAAACTCGCGGTAGCGGCCCGCTTGCGGGCGTTCGGCGCGGAACATATTGCCGATATAATAAAACTTTTGCACCGGAGCGGCCTGGGTAAAATTGTTCTCCAAATAAGCACGCACCACCCCCGGAGTACCTTCGGGGCGAATGGCTAATTGGCGGTGGCCGGCATCTTCAAAAGCATACATTTCTTTTTGCACGATGTCCGTCGTTTCTCCGGTAGATTTTACAAAAAGCTCTTTTTGCTCTACCGTAGGCAAGCGCAACTCACCAAACCCGTAACGGCGCAAAACACCGCGGGCGCAATTTTCCAACTCTGTAAATAAATTTGATTGGGGCTCAAAAATGTCCCGAAAACCTCTGACTAATTTGCTCATATAAAATATTTTAGCATTTTAAACGAACGCGCGTAGAAAATGCTTGATCCAGGAGAATAACTTTCCCCCACCAAAAATCCCCCGTCTGTAAAACGGGGGATCAAAACTTTTCATTTACGGCTTTTTATTTATTAGGACCTTGCCCGGCAAAGATTTTTTGGTTAGCCATCTTGGCTACTTCTCTGGCAATTTCTTGAGAAAGGGCATTGTTTTCCGCACCCACAGCCGCTTGGGCTTTTTGGGCCGCTAATTCAGCCGCTTGGGCAGAAACATCTGCTTTTTGTTTGGCAAGAGCGGCAGATTGAGCCGTAGTTTTGGCCTTCACCGCCGCATCAGCAGCAGCGGCACTGGCAATATCGGCTTTTTGCTTGGCAATAGCGGCAGATTGCGCGGCCGCTTTGGCCTTTTGGTCCGCAATAACCGCCGCGGCGGCTGTTCTGTCTGCTTCGGCTTTAGAAGCAGCAGCGCTGGCGGCAGATTTATCAGCCGCGGCTTTGGCGGCATCAGCCGTAGCTTTGGCTTTGGCCGCGGCAGCAACAGCTTCCATGACAATTTTTTGGGCCAAATTGACGGCTAAATTTGCGGTCACTTTGGAATGTTCATAAGCATTAATCACATCTCTTGTATAATCAGAACAGCTATGCCCAGTTTCAGCACAATATTTGGTCCACCAACTATTTTCGTAAACCTTTTTAGTATATTGCAGGGTTTTGTCAGCTTTGGCTTTTACTTTATCTGCTTCTATCTTCGCTTTAGAAACGGCGGCTTGCGCTAAATTAGCATCAATTCTAGCCTGCTCGGCAACAGCGGCGGAAGCATCGGCGTCGGCCTTGGCTTTGGCCGCGGCGGTGGCAGCCACTTTGGCCTTGGCTAAAGTATCAGCAGCAGCCATGGCCGAAGCATCTGCATCAGCTTTGGCTTTGGTAGCGGCGGTAGCAGAATCTTTGGCTTTCATAGCCGTATCAGCCGCAGCAGCGGCAGAAATATCCGCATCGGCTTTGGCTTTGGCCGCGGCGGCGGCAGATTCTTTAGCTCTTACAAAAGCCGCTTGAGCCGCGGCATTGGCAGCGGCAATAGCTTTTTTGGCCCCTTGGCTGGCGGCAAATTGAGCCCGCACATTGCGGTGAGCTTTTCTGCCGGCGGCAAGCGCTTCATCATCCGTTGTAGGCGTAGCCGCAAAAGCAGACAGGGAAAAGACAAAAATCCCGGTCAACAAGAAAACTTGTTTTAATAAGTTCATAACATTCTCCTTTGTAAAGATACTACTCTATCAATATATGAATTTTACCCCGAATTTTCAAGGATAAAAATGTAAAAGTTTCCAAAACTTTTTACATTTGTTTGAAAAATGCTATAATAAATGTGTTGAAAATATTGCAGGACCCGATTTTCGGGCGTGTAGCTCAGCTGGGAGAGCGCCTCGTTCGCAACGAGGAGGTCGTCGGTTCGATCCCGATCACGTCCACTTTCTAAAATGAACCCCGCGCAAAGCGGGGTTTTTTTGTTAAAAGGGGGCGCGTTTCGCTCCGAAGTGAGCCTGGGAGGTCGTTGGTTCGTCACGGGTCACGTCCACTTTTTAAAATGAACCCCGCGCAAAGCGGGGTTTTTTGTTGTTTTTTTACGGATTAATCACCACTCATAACTAGTAAAGAACGCACTAATTGTTTTTTTTCATTCTATGTTTCCTTCTGCGCTTGTATTGCTGTTATCGTTTAGAAAATATAAAATATATGTAGCTTGTATGTTTAGTAAGGAGTTATTTTATTATGTCTAGCAAAATCAGAGTTTCCGACGTAGGCCAATACGTCGGGCAAGAAATTACTTTAAAAGGTTGGCTTTATAACAAACGCTCCAGCGGTAAATTGCACTTTTTACAATTGCGCGACGGAAGCGGTATTATCCAATGCGTTATTTTTAAAGGAGACGTTTCGCCGGAATTATTTGACCAAGCCGACAAACTGACCCAAGAGTCTTCTATCATCGTTACCGGTACTATTCGTGAAGATAAACGCTCTCCGTTAGGTTTTGAAATGGGTGTAAAAGATTTGCAAATCTTACAGCTTGCCAAAGATTATCCCATTTCCCCCAAAGAACACGGCCCCGACTTTTTGATGCAAAACCGCCACTTGTGGCTTCGCTCCGCTAAACAAAATGCTATCTTAAAAATCCGTGACGAAATTATTTTTGCCATTCGCGAATATTTGCATAATAACGGATTTATTTTATCTGACTCCCCCATTTTAACCCCGGCGGCCTGTGAAGGCACCAGCACCTTGTTTGAAACGGATTATTTTGGGGAAAAAGCCTTCTTAACCCAAAGCGGTCAGCTCTACGGAGAAGCATCTGCCATGGCCTTAGGAAAAACGTATTGTTTCGGTCCTACTTTCCGCGCCGAAAAAAGCAAAACCCGCCGCCACTTGACCGAGTTTTGGATGGTAGAGCCGGAAGTAGCTTACAATGATTTGGACGATAACATGGATTTAGCAGAAGACTTTATCAAGTACATCGTCGGAAAAGTACTCAAAAACCGCGCCGCCGAACTCAAAGTATTAGAACGCGACACTACCAAACTGCAAGCGACGTTGGAAAAGAAATTCCCGCGCATTGACTACACCGATGCCATTGAAATTTTGCACAAAAAAGGCAATGATACCCCTTGGGGCGGTGATATTGGCGGAGACGAAGAAACATTACTCGGTGAAGATTACGATACACCGATTATGATTCACCGCTATCCCACCGCTATTAAAGCTTTCTATATGAAACAAGACCCCAAAAATCCGGACGTGGTGTTAGCCGTAGATGTCATCGGCCCCGAAGGCGCTGGCGAAATTATCGGCGGTAGCCAAAGAGAAGAAGATTATGACACCCTGGTCCGCCGTATGAAAGAAAGCGGATTAGACCCCGCCGGGTACGAATGGTACTTGGATTTGCGCAAATACGGCAGCGTCCCCCATTCCGGCTTTGGTATGGGCATTGAACGTATGGTGCGTTGGATTTGCGGATTACAGCACGTAAGAGAAACCATTCCTTTCGCGCGCATGATGGACAAAATCCACCCGTAATCATTCCCACTTAAAAACTCCGGTCCAAAGACCGGAGTTTTTTTATGTAAAAAAATCCCCCGCTGAAGCAGGGGATTATAAAAATTAAATACAGCTGTCTATTTCTTGGCCGCATTGTTGGGTGGATTTGCATTGCCAAGTTTTTTGTGTGTACGTACATTTTAAGATGCCCACTACGCAGAAAGGCCCGGTGGACGAAGGCCAGCTAGCCGTAGAGGTGGAGTAAAAACCGCAAGATTCAGCTTTGCCGTCTTGAGAATAGCCAAATTGCTCTTGGCAGTTTAACCCCAACGGCCCTACTAAAGAATCTGGATAAGATGTGGCATTGTAGCTGGGCGGGGTCTCACAAATTTTGCCGCCTGTCTTAGCCAGCAAGCCGCCATAATCAACACTCCAAAAAGAATCAGCCTCTTCTAAGCAAGAGCCGTCTGTTTGCGTCATACCGCTATAAACGGAAGTACAGGCCGGGCCGCCGCATGTTTCAATTTTTTCTTTGGCTTTGTATCCTGTGCAAGTGCGCAAGCATTGGCCGTTTACCCATTCAAATCCATCTGCTTTACAGCAAATTTCCGCATGCGCTGCGGCATATTCGGGGTCTTGGCACGTGGGCACACCCGGGCAACCGACCAATCCCAACACCCGGTGTTTTTTCTCATCGGGGCTAGACGTGCGGACTACCCACTGCAACGAAGCGCAACCCTGGGGCGGGATAGGAATATCGTTATTTCCCAACTTTAACCCCACAACAGGAGCTCCGTCAAAGTCAACGCCTGTTTCATCTTCTTCAAATCCTGTTACCACTAAATTTTGTTTAGTCATCTGAAGTACTTTTGCTTTCAAATATACCGGCACATCATTAGAAGAAACGGATATATTATCTACTTCCGCACGGGTAAAGTGGGCTTGCCCGCCGGATTGCTCAAAAACAGGCGTGTTCAGCTGAGCCTGTGGCAAAGAGACGTTCATAGCTGTCGTATTTTCTATGGCATAATTACCCGCATTTTCAATAGTAATGCCATCAGTAGATTGCAAGGTGGCGGCAGTAGTTTGTAAGGAATCGTTCGTCTTTAGCTCTTCCGATATTTTCAAGCGTTCAAACCGACCTAAACGGGTGGGGTTGAGAGAAACAGATTCTATTTCTTCGGCCCATAAAAAAGAACTGACACAAAAGAACAAGCATAAAACGACCAGATTTCTCTTCATAAAAACCTCTTTTATCGCTAAATAACAAACTTACTTTAATGTAACATAAAAAAACAGATAGGGTCAATATTTTTATACAAAAAAGCCCCCGGATAAAATCCGGGGACACTGAAAGAAAATTTCCGTCTATTGTCTGGCGGCGATGTCTTGATTATAAGAGTCTTTTAATTCGTTAATCGGCATATTAAATAAATCCATCACTTTTTGCCGGTTATATTTTTTAGCCGCATCATAAGCAGTTAACCCGGCCTTGGTCTTTAGGGTGCGGTCGGCATCTTGCGCCAATAAGATTTTCACCACCGGAGCATAGCCCTTGGCCGCGGCCCAATACAATGCGGTTTCCCCGCGTTTATTTTGCATATTCAAATCCGTTTTGTACTGCATCGTCAATGCCGATAAAAGCACTAAAATTGTATTGGGGTGGTTGTAGCGGGCGGCATAAATCAAGGCGGTATTTCCTTCGTTATTGGTGGCGTTCACATCGGCATTGTAAGCTAATAAATTTTTGACAGCCGCCGAATCCCCCAACGAAGAAGAAATAATCAACGGCGTATTGCCTTGGGCATTTTTAACATTGGGGTCCACCCCCCCTTTTAACATACCCACCACGCCTACAAAATTTTTCTTGGCTACGGCACGGAATAAGGTATCGGCATTGACATCTGCCGTAACACCATTGGCTAAAAATAAATCTACTAATTGGCCTTTTTGTTTTTCTACGGCAAGACCCATCGGAGTTTGGCGGTAATTGTTAGGTAAGTTTAAATTGGCCCCTTCATGCACCAATAAGGCGGTAATTTCGTCGTGGTTGCCACTGACACTGCGCAAAACAGCCGTATCGCGGTTGTATGTGTTTTGTTTGTTAACATCGGCATTCATGGCCAACAAACGTTGCACGGCTTCTACATTCCCCATGGTAGCGGCGGCAATCAGCAAAGTATCACCATAGCTGTTATAAACATTGGGGTCCTTTACTTTGGTGTCTAAAATATCCAAAAAAGTGGCCGTATCCTTTTTGCGCAAGGCAAGGGTGGCTTCTTCAGCTATTTCCTGAGGGGTTTGGCGTGAGATAATGACATTGATATTGCCGACTTTGCGCGGTTTGGCATGAGAAATACTGCCCTTTAAGGTAAAGGCCAACATACCCACCAATGGAATAAGCGCCAAAGTAATAATCAAAAGTTTGGGTTTCTTTTGCGCTTTTTCCAACACTTTGCTAACAGGTTTTATAGCGCCTGTTTTTAGCGCACCTGCCGGCATTCTGACCGTACTTGTCTTTTTAAAACCCACAAGCCAATCCCCTCAGAAAAATTATTTTTTGAGATGACGGTAAGCGTCTCTGGCAGCGTCTTGCTCAGCGAGTTTCTTATTTCTGCCTTTGCCTACGCCGAGGCGTTTGCCGTCAAGGGATACCGCAACCGTGAAAATCTTGTCGTGTTCCGGTCCCACCGTTTGTAATACTTCATAGTCAGGTACACTGCGGGTTCTTTTTTGGATAAACTCTTGCAGGCGGCTTTTATAGTCTCCGCTGTCTTGCTTAAGTTCCTGCGTACGTACCCAAGGCAACACCACCTTCTCTGCGGCCGGATAACCGCCGTCCAAATATACCGCTCCGATAACGGCTTCCATCGCATTAGAAAGTATGCTGTCGCGTTGGCGGCCCCCGGTAGCCAGCTCGCCATGGCCTAAGCGCATAAAGCGGCCCAGGTCCAATTTCTTCGCCCAAAGATACAGATTGTGACGAGATACCAGGTTTGATTTGATTTTAGAAAGCACCCCCTCTTCGCTCCAAGGGCAGCGGCAATAAATATAATTTGCCACGATGGCTCCAAGTATGCTGTCTCCCAGGAACTCAAGCCGTTCATTATGGTGAACGGCTTTATGTTCGCCGGAATAAGACTTATGAGTGAGTGCTTCTTTTAAAATCGCCGTATCTTTAAAGCAATAGTTGATTAGTTTTTCTAATTCTTTTGACACTTTTGCTTATTTTTTGACTACCGCTTCAATATAGCTGATAGCTTCACCTACGGTTTTGATATTTTCAGCTTTATCGTCCGGGATTTCAATATCAAAGGCTTCTTCCAAAGCCATGATGAGTTCCACGGTGTCCAAAGAATCCGCGCCCAAATCGTTTACAAATTGGGCTTCCGGTTTCACTTGGTCCGCTTCAACGCCCAGGTGTTCCACGATGATATTTTTTACTTTTTCTTGCACATTTTCTACAGACATTTTGTCCTCCGAATGTAATTTAAATATAAAGTCCGCCATTGACGGCCAATACATGCCCTGTAATATAGGCGGCGTCTTGGCTGGCCAAAAACATTACTGCTTTGGCGATGTCCTGCGGTTCTGCAAATCTTTTTAACGGGATTGCTTCAAAGGCTTTGTTTTTCATTTCGTCGCTTAACGCATCGGTCATAGCGGTACGAACAAAACCCGGGGCCACGGCATTTACGCGCACCCCGCGGGATCCGAATTCTTTGGCTAAAGATTTGGTTAAGCCTACAATCCCGGCTTTGCTGGCAGCATAATTAGCTTGGCCGGCATTACCCATTTCTCCGATGACGGAAGAAATATTTACCACATTGCCGCTTTTTTGTTTAAACATTACTTTCAAAGCGGCTTTAGACATATAAAAAGTTCCGTTCAAATTGACATCAATAACGCCGTTCCAATCTTGCGGGCTCATACGCACCACCAACCCGTCTTTGGTAATACCGGCATTGTTAATAAGCACGTCCAACCCGCCTAATTCTTTTAAGGTGTCGGACACAAAAGCATCGCATTCTTCGGCGTGGGCTATATTTACCTTCGCCGCATATACTTTGCCGCCAAACGCTTCCAATTCGGCTTTGGCTTTGGCAAGCAATTCGTCATTCGTACCGCAAATAGCCACATCGGCACCGGCTTGGGCAAACGCTTCTGCCAAGGCCAACCCTATTCCGCGTGTGGCACCGGTAACAATGACTTTCTTTCCCTTAAAATCTGCCATTTATTCCCCCTCTTTTGCGCTTTGCTCTTCTATTTTAGCAAAAACATCTTTCAAGTCTTCCATTTTTTTAGCTACGTCTGCAATGAAATTTTTTTCTACCAATTTTTTAGCATTTTTCAAAGCATTAAAGATAGCTACTTCGTTAGACTTGCCGTGCGCAATCAAGGCCACTCCGTTTACCCCTACCAACGGCGCACCGCCGTAATTGTCGGGATTGGTGTGGTCTTTTACCGCCTTAAAAGCAGATTTAGACAAGAGCGCACCCAAAATGGCTAAGGGGCGTTTTTTCACTTCGCGCTTAATCATATTGAGCATGGTTTTAGACAAACCTTCGGCCATTTTAAGCACGATGTTTCCTACAAATCCGTCGCAAACCACTACGTCCACATCACCGGTGTTTACGTCACGTCCTTCTATCGTGCCGGCAAAATTTACGCCGATACCGCGCATATGCGGCACGGTGTGTTTAACCAAGTGGTTTCCTTTGGTTTCTTCTTCCCCGATGGATAAAATACCTACTTTCGGAGATTCAATATCAAAAACTTTTTGCATATAAGCCGAACCCATCACCGCAAACTGCAATAAGTGAATCGGCTTACAATCTGCATTGGCTCCGCCGTCCAACAACAAGCTTACCCCCGTATAGGTGGGCATCGGTGTTGCAATGGCCGGGCGGGACACTCCCTTCATACGGCCCATACCAAATAAAGAAGCCACCATCGCCGCGCCGCTATGACCGGCAGAAACGAAAGCATCGGCTTCCCCTTTGCGCACCAAAGAAGCACAAACAACGATGCTTGCCGTTTTTTTAGCGCGCACTTCACGTGCAGGATCGGCCCCCATGTCTATCACATCGGGAGCATGCACTATGGAAATTTGGTTGGGTAATTTATCAGAATAGCCCTGCTCCGCTAACTCACGGCGCAGGACTACTTCATCACCGACCAAAATGATATGGGCATCTAACTGCTTGGCAGCTTTTAACGCGCCAATCACATTGGGTCTGGCTCCAAAATCCCCACCTAAGGCGTCCAGGGCTATTCTAATCATATAAGGAAGATTTATTTAGCTTCTTCTTTTTCAGCCGCTTTTTGAGCGACGACAACATGGTCTTTATAAAACCCGCAAGAGGGGCAGACGTTGTGCGGCAAGCGCATGGATTTGCAGTTCGGGCATTCCACGAGCTGGGGCACTTCGATCACAGAATTGTGAGAGCGTCTTAAATCTCTTCTGGAACGGGTATGTTTTTTCTTCGGATTAGGCATTGTTGTAACTCCTGTACATTTGACACGTCAAATGATGTTATTTAAATTTTCCTTTTAACGCCGCAAACGGCGAAAGAACTTCCGGCCGGCACTCACAAGGACCTTCATTCAAATCCTTTCCGCACAAGGAGCAAAGCCCCTTACATTCGGCGGAACACAAAAACTGAATATCTTCAGTCAAAGCAAGCGTTTGCCGCACAAGTAACATTATATCAATTATTTCGCTCTGCGTGCTATAACTATCTATAAAATTTTCTTCAAACGTCTGAGAAGTTTCTTTTAAACAGCGGTCGCAACGCACCTGGCGTTGGCCCCATACGCGGCCGCGGGCCATAATTTCTTTGCCGGTAGGCCAAAACTCAAGCTCTACGTGCACTTGCGTAATTTTATTGGGAAGTGTAAAAAGATCTTCAAAATATTGGGGCGCCAGCTTGGCAGAACAATTCAACCCACCCAGCAACAAAATATCCGCCGTACGAAATTTTAAATCTTGCGGCACTTCATAATTTTTATAAAATTCGTTTTCCGTCATATATATTTATTGTAGCAAATTATAACGCTACAAAAAATCTAATCCTTTTTTTGATGATACAAATGGGCTGATATTTCATACAAAAGAAGAGTAGTAATTAACTTATAGGGGGTCGTAATATGAAGAAACTAGTCATTATGGCAACTCTTTTGTTGCTCACCGCACCGGTCTTTGCCGGAGCGCTCAAGCTGTCCATTTGGGACAAAGCCGCCATCGCCATTCCGGGAAACATTAATCATGTAACAGGGTTGGACTTGGGCTTAGGCTCTACTGCACAAAATTTATATGGGGTGCAGTTTGATGTGCTTTATTCCAATACGCACCAAAATATGTATGGTATTAGCCACGCATTGGTTGATATGGCTTCAGAGGTAAAAGGGGTACAAGGCGGTTTATATGCGCGTGCCGAAAACGTAACCGGCGTACAATGGGGTGGCATAAGCATAACAGACGGCCAAATGACCGGCTTACAATGGGGGCTTTATAATCAGGCCGAGAATGTAACCGGATTGCAATTGGGCTTAATCAACTATGCAAAAAACATTCATGGTTTGCAAATCGGATTGGTAAACATCGCAGACAATGGTTTCTTACCTGCGATGGTGTTGCTCAACGGACGTTTCTAATTGCCGTTTAAAGGCAAACAAAAACCCCGCTTCCGGCGGGGTTTTTGTCAGTGAACTTATCGTTTAATTTATTTCATTTTCGCCTACAAATTCTTTGCCGATGCTTTTCATCAACGAAGTTTTGGTGTTTCCGGCCGCCGGACAAAACACCAAATACCCCACTTCTTCACTCAAAGTTTCGCAAGCGTCAAAAAACTTATCTTCCTTATAGACAGGGCATTGGGCCGGGGTTACCCCATACAACACATCTTCGCGGTAGCTGCCAAACTCAAAATAATCCCCTTCTTCATCATAAAAGAAGAAATTGCCCAACGCGCTGACCGGACGCCCTTTCACCTGTTTTCCGTCTTGAACGGGGTTTTTCAGCAAAACACTTTGCCACAAGTTATACGGATGGCCTTGTTTGGTGCGCCAGGAAGCGCAATCATAAAAAGAAGGGTAGTCGCAAACAATATATTCCTTATCTAATACGCTGCATTTTGTTTTTTCTTTGATAACTTCTTTCATGGCATTGTGGTCTTCGGCCAAAACAATTAATTTATTTTGCAAAGAAATTTCTGCCTTTAAAGCAGCTTGGGCTAACTTGACGGCATAAAAATTTTTTACTTGGGCAAATTTTTCTAATTGTTGTACTTTTTCTTCTATACTAGAGGCGTATGTAATCCCCGCTAACGACAAAAGCAGAACTGACAATAAAGTTTTCTTCATCTTAAACTCCCATAAAATAATTTATTTAATTATTATTTCATAATTTTTAAATCTTTTGCAAGGTTTTCCCTATATTTATTTTACATTGCAGAAAGAAAAAGTTAAAATAATTGGGTTATTTCCACTTTAATAATAACAGGGAGACTATCTTCATGAAAAAATTAGTATTCGCCTTATTTTTAACGGCATTTACCTTGCCTGCCATAGCAGGTGCAAACTCTAATATTAAAGTTTCTTTGTGGAACACATTGGCCGTAGCCGCCCCCAACCATAATATTGATGAAGTGAAAGGGCTGGATTTAGGTATCGGGTCCGTTACCGAAGAAATGACCGGCTTGCAGTTTGACTTTCTTTATGCCAATGCCCATCGCGAATTTATCGGCGTACAATGGTCCTGGATATATGCCGTAACGCCCGAATTTAAAGGGTGGCAAGGGGCTCTTTTGGCCCATAGCGATGAATTTATCGGTTTACAATCCGGGGCCGTAACCTATACCGAGCAAAACTTTATCGGGGCCCAATGGGGTTTTATCAACATCACCGGCGGCTTTGAAGGGGCCCAATTGGGTTTTATCAACTATGCCAAAGATGCAAACGGCTTGCAATTGGGCTTTGTAAACTATGCCGAACATATTTATGGATTGCAAATCGGTTTGGCCAATATCGCCCGCAACGGCTATTTCCCGGCAATGATTATTGTCAACGGACGATTCTGATATTATCTTCCCCGCTTTCAAACCGCGCCCCCAAAGGCGCGGTTTTTTTGTATAATAAATATAAGGTTTATATAAGCCGGGCGCAATATAGTTTGCAAATCAAAGCCTGGGCTTTTATAAATCCCGGGTATTCCACCGCCGGAGAATCCTCTTCTCTAATTTTGGTGTGAAACCCCACAAGGAGATTATAATGAGCAACGTATCCATGAAGTCCATGTTGGAAGCGGGTGTGCACTTTGGTCACCAAACCTCCCGCTGGAACCCCAAAATGAGCCGCTACATTTTCGGCGAACGCAACGGGGTACATATCTTAGACTTACAAAAAACCGCTAAAGAACTGAAAAAAGCCTGCGCTTTTGTAAAAGAAGAATCCAAAAAAGGCGCCAAATTTTTGTTCGTCGGCACCAAGAAACAAGCCCAAGAAGCCATCGGTACGGAAGCCGCCCGCTGCGGTGCTTTCTGCATCTGTGAAAAATGGTTGGGTGGTACCTTGACCAACTTCCAAACCGTCAAAAAATCTATTGAACGCATGAACGAGTTGGAAAAATGGGAAACCTCCGGTGTTTTCAAAGCCATTTCCAAAAAAGAAGCCAGCCGTTTAACCAAAGAATTAAACCGCTTGCAAAAACTCTTGGGTGGTATCCGCGACATGAAAGTTCTGCCCGATGTGGTGTTCGTCATTGACCCGGTTGATACTGCCGGTGCCGTGCGCGAATCGCGCGTATTGGGTATCCCGGTGGTTGCCGTCTGTGATACCAACTCTGATCCGGACTTGATTGACGTACCCGTCCCGGGTAACGACGATGCCGCCCGCTCCATTAAGCTTTTCTGCGGTGCTATTGCTGATGCCGTCTTAGAAGGCCGCGCCGAAGCCGAAGCTGCCAAACAGCCCGCCCAAGCCGCCACCGAAGATGGTGAAGCCGCCCCGGCCAACCCGGCCATGGCTCAAGCTTTTGAAAGCGTTATGTTAGCCGCTGAAAAAGCCGAACAAGA